>DASUNK010000292.1:0-2563 GCA_036277195.1 Longimicrobiaceae bacterium
CCGCCGCGCTGCGGGGCCAGCGAGTCCACCTCGTCGATGAAGATCACCGCCGGCGCCACCTGCCGCGCCCGCTGGAAGAGGCGGCTCACCTGCTGCTCGCTCTCGCCGTACCACTTGGAGAGGAGGTCGCTGCTCTTGGCCGCGATGAAGTTGGCCTCGGCCTCGCGCGCCACCGCCTTGGCGATCAGCGTCTTCCCCGTCCCCGGCGGGCCGTAGAGGAGGAAGCCCTTGGCGGGGCGGATCCCCAGCCGCCGGAACGCCTCCGGGTGCCGGAGCGGGAGCTCCACCCCCTCGCGCAGGGCGCGTTGCGCCTCCTCCAGTCCCCCGATGTCCGCCCAGGTCACGTTGGGGATCTGGATCATGATCTCGCGCACCGCCGAGGGCTGCACCCGCTTGAGCGCGCTCAGGAAGTCGCCGCGGGTGACGTTGAGCCGCTCCAGCACCGCGGGGGGGATCTCGTTCTGGTCGAGGTCGATCTGCGGGAGGTGGCGGCGCAGGGCGTCGATGGCCGCCTCGCGGGCCAGGGCGGTGAGGTCGGCGCCCACGAAGCCGTAGGTGACGCGCGCCAGCTCGTCCAGTTCCACGTCGCCGGCCAGCGGCATGCCGCGGGTGTGGATGGCCAGGATCTCGCGCCGCCCCGCCGGGTCCGGCACCCCGATGACGATCTCGCGGTCGAAGCGCCCCGGGCGGCGCAGCGCCTCGTCGAGGGCGTTGACGCGGTTGGTGGCCCCGATCACCACCACGTTCTGGCGCGGCTCCAGCCCGTCCATCACCGTGAGCAGCTGGGCCACGATGCGCCGCTCCACCTCGCCGGTGACGGCCTCGCGCTTGGGGGCGATGGAGTCGATCTCGTCGATGAAGACGATGGAGGGCGCCTGCTGCTGCGCCTGCTGGAACACCTCGCGCAGGCGCTGCTCGCTCTCGCCGTAGTAGCGCCCCATGATCTCGGGGCCGGCGATGTGGAAGAAGCGCGCGTCGGCCTCGGCGGCCACGGCGCGGGCCAGGAGCGTCTTCCCGGTGCCGGGGGGCCCGTGCAGGAGGATCCCCTTGGGCGGGTCGATCCCCAGGCGCTGGAAGAGCTCCGGGTGCTTGAGCGGGAGCTCGATCATCTCCCGCACCTGCTCGATGGTCTGGCCCAGCCCGCCCACGTCGTCGTAGGTCACGTCGGCGCGGCTGCTCTCCTCCGCCTCCACGTACTCGGGGAGGAGCTCGATCTCGGTGTCCTCCACCACGCGCACGATGCCGCGCGGCACGGTGGAGACCACGCGCAGGCGGATCTCCTGCAGCCCGAAGGCGGTCTGCTGGAGGAGCATGCGGAAGATGTCCTGCGGGAAGGGGCTGGGCGCGTCGGGGGGCTTCTCCTGCTCCTGCGCGTCGTCCTCGCCGCCGCCGCGGTGGTAGACGGAGGTGGAGATGACGTCGCCGGCCATCACCGGGCGGTGGAGGAGGGTGCGGCGGAGGGGGTCGCCGCGCCCCATCAGGCGCAGGTTGGGCTGGGCGGGAGCCACGATGACGCGGCGGGCGGGCTTCACGTCGGCGCGGCGCAGCTCCACGTGGTCGCCGATGCGGGCGCCGGCGTTGGCGCGCTGCAGCCCGTCGATGCGCACCTGCCCCGGAGCGCCGTCGTCCGCGTACGGCGGCAGGACGATGGCGGCGGTGTTGCGCTTCCCCACCAGCTCCACCACGTCGCCCTCGCGGAGCTCGAGCGCCGCCAGCGACTGCGCGTCGAGGCGCGCCACCCCCTTCCCCACGTCCGCCGGGCGGGCCCCGGCCACCTGCACGCGCACCGCCTCGCGCGGCTGCTGGCTCTCCGTCATCGTCCTCTTCGTCCTCCGCCTGGCGTGCGTCCCGTTCCCGGCGGCGCATTTCCGCAGGTTCCGGTCCGCCGCAGGGGGAGGGCTGCGGTCAGCCCCCTACCCCCACAGCCGCTCGTAGGCGGTACGGATCTGGGCGATTCGGTCGACCTCCCCGGTCACGGGATCGGCAGCGTGCGCCAGGCGGTGCCGTCGGCGCTCACGTCGATGGCGCTGCGCCCCACCGCCACCCACTTCCCCTCGGCGAAGGCCAGCGCGTAGCGCCAGTCCTTGCGCGCGGCGGCGCTGCGCCGCGGCGTCCACGCCGTGCCGTCGACCGACGAGAAGATCTGCTCGTACGACGACGCCAGGTAGACGCCCTCCGCGAAGGCGAGGTCGAAGAAGATGGTGCGGAGCGGGGCGTCGCGCGTCTCCCAGGCGCGCCCGTCCGGCGAGGTGGCGGTGAAGTAGGCGATGGCGGAGGGCACCTCGCCGAAGCAGCAGTCGTGTGTGCCGCTGGCCACGAAGCGGCCGTTGGCCCATGCCACCGCGAAGAGGGTGTTCACCCGCGGCACCGCCGTCCAGCTCCACTCCGCCCCGTCCGCCGAGGCGCCCACCGCCCCGCCCTCCGTCCACACCACGAAGGTGCCGCCGCCGAAGGCCACCCGCGGCCAGGCCAGCCCGGGGATCTCGGCCTCGGTCCGCCACGCGGCGCCGTCCGGTGAGGAGACGACCACGCCGCGCCGGGCGGCCCGGTCCACGCCCACGCC
>DASUNK010000293.1:0-5389 GCA_036277195.1 Longimicrobiaceae bacterium
CGGCACCGCGTACGTGAGCGCCGTGGCCGCCTTCGCCGCCTTCCAGGGCGCGGCCGGCGAGGGCGAGACGGCGCAGGCGCGCGACGCCGCGCTGGCCGCCATGTACGGCGCGGCCCGCGAGCTGGCGCAGCTCCCGGCCGCCGACGCCAGCGCCTCCGCCATCTACCAGCTGGTCTCCAGCACCCGCAACGGCGAAGTCCCCCTCCCGGGGCGGCCGCGCGGGGTCTCGTTCTGAGGAGGGAGCCATGACCCGGCGCCGCCTGCCGAGCGCGTTCGCGGGGTGCCTGCTGCTGGCCGCCGCGCCCCTGGCCGCGCAGGCCGCGGCCGGGCCGTGCGCCGAGGGGCTGCCGCGCTCCGGCACGCTCGGCATCGGGCTGCTGCACTGCGTGGGCGGCTCGTGCGCCGTGCACCTCCCCGCCGGCCGGGCCACCCGCCACGACTTCTCCACCGAGCCGCGGGTGTGGTACCTCGACCCGGCCGGCCCCGCCGCGGGGCGGCTGGAGGAGGGCGACATCCTGGTCTCCATCGACGGGGTGCTCATCACCACCCGCGAGGGCGGGCGGCGGCTTGCCAACCTGCGCGCGGGGACTCCGGTGGCGCTGCGGGTGCGGCGGGCGGGGGTGCTGGCGGAGGTGCGGCTGACCCCCGAGACGGGGTGCAACACGCCGGGGCTGGTGGTGAACTCGTCGCCGCTGCGGCCGCCGGCGCGGACCGCCGTGCGCGTGGCCCCCCCGCGCCAGGACGAGCAGAAGGGCGGCCCGGGCGTGGCGCCGCGCGAGAGCCCGCAGCCGGTGCCCGCGGTGAGCTTCGGGCTGCGGGTGGACTGCGGCGGGTGCGGGTGGCGCCTCACCGACCGCGGGTGGCGCTGGCGCTCGGCGGAACCGCTGACGGTGAGCGACGTGGAGCCGGGCGGTCCGGCGGACCGCGCGGGGATCCGCCCGGGCGACGTGCTGCTGCGCATCGACGGGCGCTCGCTGGCGCAGGAGGCGGGGGCCCAGTACGTGAGCCGGCTGCGCCCGGGGCAGCGGGTGACGCTGGAGCTGCAGCGCGGCGGCCGCCGGGTGCGGGTGCAGGTGCAGCCCCGCGCGCCGTAGGCCCCCTCCCCCCCGCCCCTCTCCCGATCAGCCTGCCGCCGCCTCTTCCTCCCTGGCCGGCTCCTCCCGTGCTCTCCCCGCGGCGGCGACGAGCGCCTCCGGGGTGGCGTCGACGGTCACCCTGCCGGGAGGCGGCTCCGCCGGGGCGGACGCCGGCAGCTCCTCCACCTCGGCCACCTCGCGGGTCAGCGAGGCCACGATGTCGCGGACGGTGGCCGACACCTCGTCGGTGGTGGCGCCGGTGGCGAGCTGGCGCTGCACGTCCACCAGCCGCTCCGCCACCCGCACCCGGGCGCGCGAGGCCTCCTCGAAGGCGCGGGCGGCGGCGGCCTGCTCGCGCTCGGCCATCACCTCCCTGGCGTCGCCGCGGAAGATCGCCTCCACCGCCTCCACCAGGCGGGTGAGGATGCGGTACACGGCCGAGGCGGAGTAGCCGCCCAGCAGGGCGACGGCCGGCTGCATCAGGTGGAGCCCCGTCCTCTGGCCGCCCTGGAGGTCGAAGGGGAGCAGCGCCACCAGGATGTAGCCGGCCATCACGCCCAGCAGGAACTTGACCCAGTAGGTGGACGCGTACCTGGGGTTGTAGTTGCACTTCTCGATGTACTCGTTCACCTGGAAGAGCCTGGCGAACGAGGCGCCCACGCCGGCCGCGGTGAGCCACCACAGCTCGTTGATCAGCAGCCTCCATCCCCAGGTGTTGACGAAGGTGACGTTGGTCGAGCCGGTGGCCTTGGCGAGGCTGATGAGCACGAACGCCAGCACGCAGACGATGGCGACCACCATGAGCTGGCGCACCAGGGGGACGGGGCCCAGGAAGGCGAGCCGGCCCTGCGTGGCGGCCTCGTCGGCCAGGAGCACGAGCGTGCGCGGGGTGGCCGGAGCGACGATCCGGGTCAGGCGCGCGTGGGCCAGCACCAGCGGCGCGGGGTCCAGCGCCGGCGCGCCTTCCGGCCGCGACTCGTACTGCTGGACGGTGTCGACGACGCTGGTGGGGACGCTCTTCCCCAGGGCGAAGGCGTGGAGGACCATTTCCACCGCCTCGCGGAGGAGCTGGTCGCGCAGGGAGACGCTCGGGGAGGACGCGGAGGAAGGCATTGCCGGTGTCCTGGAGGGGGGAGGGTACGGCCGGTGGGGTGGAACGAAAAGCCGGATAATAATTTACGCGATTCCACCCGTAGCGCCAGCGTACGGAATTCGCCGTTTTCTGAGGCATTCCAGCCGCGAGTTTACCCGCCCCGGCTCTCCGGACGTCCTCCTCTGCAACTCCCCGCCGTCACAGTGCTTGCGAATCGAAGGCGAAGCTTCCGCAAGTGCGCCGGCACGCTTATCTTCCATCTCCCCAATCCGACAACTCCTGACGAACCCGATCGGGCGCGGTCCGCGCCCGTGGTCCCCGCATGAGCCGCAACGCACCGCAGCAGCACACCCGCGAGTTCCCGTTCGCCGCCCTGGTGGCAGGCGCCGTCCTGGTGGCGTTCGGCGCCGCCGCGGCGGTGGCCTCCGGCGGCGGGCACGCGCCGGCCGCGGCCGCGCTGCCGGCGCTCCCCACGGTGAGCGCCGTCCCCGTGCGCACGGACACGCTCTTCCTGGGCGGCTACGCGCGCGGCACCTTCGCGCAGGCGGTGGGCGCGCTGGCCAGCGAGCTGTCGCCGGGCGAGCGCGAGATGGTGGGGCGGCACCTCGACAAGATCTTCCTCCCGCTCCTGCGCGAGGAGGGGCTGCGCGCGGGCGGGCGGCTGCGCCTGGCGTACGAGCGCACCCGGCGGTCCGACGGGAGCACGCGCTCCATCCAGGTGCTGGCGGCGCAGGCGGCCGTGGGCGGGCGGATGCACACGGTGTTCTTCTACGAGACCGGCGAGAAGCCCGGCTACTACGACGACCTGGGCCGCTCGCTCGACCCGGGGTCGTGGAGCGGCCCGCTGGGAGGGATGCTGCGGGTGACCTCGCCCTTCCGCATCGACCGGCTGCACCCGATCCTGCGGCGGGTGCTCCCGCACACCGGCATCGACTACGCCGCCGCCTACGGCACCCCGGTGCGCGCCACCGCCGACGGGAGCGTCGCCTTCGCCGGGGCGCGCGGCGGCTACGGGAACCTGGTGGAGGTGCAGCACCCCAACGGCTACGCCACCCGCTACGCCCACCTCTCGCGCCTGGCCCCCGGGGCGCACCGCGGCGCGCCGGTGCGCCAGGGCCAGGTCATCGGCTACGTCGGCGCCTCCGGGCTGGCCACGGGGGCGCACCTGCACTACGAGGTGCGGCGCAAGGGGCAGCCGGTGGACCCGGCGCTGGTGGCCGCCTTCGACCGCCCGGTCGACGACGTGGGCTACGACCTGGAGTGGCGCAACGAGAAGCGGGCGCTGGCCCGCCTGCTCGGCCGCGCCCCCCGCGAGCTCTCCGCCCGACGCTCCCCCCGCTAGCTACAGCCGCAGCCGCAGGCCGATCCCCACCTTGATGTATTCCACCTCCAGCTCGTTCTCCCCCCCGGTGCCGACCCGGTAGCGCACGTAGCTGGCCTGCGGGGTGAGGGTGAACTTGGGGAGGAAGCCCAGCCCGATCCCCGCGCCCACCTCGTACCCCCACTCGGCGTCGCTCTCGAAGTCCACGTCGTCGGTGCCGACGGACTCGAAGCGGTGCAGCACCGCGCCCGCCCGGATCCAGGGGTCGATGGGGATCAGCGGGGTGGGGACGCCGAGGCGCACGCCCAGGTCGAGCCCGGTGTCGCGGTACTCGCCGAGGCCGGCCTCGCCCTCGAAGCGCGTCCAGCTGTAGCCGGCGTAGACGCCCAGGAAGGGGGCCAGGTGATAGGTGAGGTCGCCGCCCACGCTGACCCCGAAGACGCCGGCGTCCAGCTCGTCCAGCCGCCCGCGGGGGATGGCGGTGCCGGCGCGCACCTCCACGGCGAAGGGGGTGAAGTCGAGCTGGGCCAACGCCGGCCGCGCGAGGGGCGCGGCGGCCAGCGCCGCACAGGCACTCACCAGGGCTCTGTTCATGCGGCCTCTCTCGCCGGGGATGGTGGCGGACGGGGCGGGGCCGCGCGGGCCCCGCCCCGGCGGGAAGGGCTACAGCCGGATGCCGGCGCGGATGCCGAACTGCGGATCCGCGTCCTCCACGAAGACGTGCTTCACCTCGCCACCCACGAAGAACATCCCGAAGCCGAGCAGCGCGCCGCCGCGGATGCCGAAGTCGTACTCGGTGTCCGAGAAGTCGCCCAGGATCGGGTCGTCGAGGTCGAAGTGGGTGATGTACAGCGCGGGGATGACGTACGGCGCCAGCCCCACGCCGGGGCCCGCGGAGAGGTTGGCGCCCAGGCCCAGCCCCACCGGCACCTGGATCACCATGTCGTCCTCCTCCTCCACGAAGGCCACGTCCGCCACCCCGCACACCGAGACGCCGGACCCGATCATCGTGCCGAGCATGGGGAGCTCGAGCGAGAGGCCGCCCACGAAGATCTCCTCCTCCGAGTCCTCGATGTCCTCGTCGCTCGCCACGTTCAGCCCCACCCACGCGGCGAGCGGGCCCGAGGCGTTGTAGGAGGCCTCCACTCCCCACTGGTCGAGCCCCTCGGGGAAGTCCATGCGGGCGCCGAAGGTGAACTGCCGGTCCACGGTGGGGAACCCGGCGCAGATCTGCGCGCCCGCGGGGACCGCCACGCTGGCCGCCAGCGCGGCCGCTACGAATACTGCCGCTTTCTTCATCAGTTTCTCCCTCTGCTGGCCTGGATCACCGCCGCGCCTCGCGGCACGGCGGAACGGCCCGGAACGGACGCCGGGCCGCGGCGGAATATGGCACCGGCCGGCGCCCCCTGCAAAGGCCACGCCCCTTGCGCGGCCCGCGGCCCCGGTGGTTATGTAGGCGCATGAACGCCACTCACCTCGACGGCCCCGGGCTGCGGGGCGCGCTGCTGACGGCCAGCGAGTACGTCCAGCGGCACCGCGCGGACCTCAACCGCATCAACGTCTTCCCCGTCCCCGACGGCGACACGGGCACCAACCTGGTGCTCACCGTCTCCTCCATCGCCGACCGGCTGCGGGCGAACCGCGACGAGTCGGTGGGCGCGGTGGCGCGCCACGCCGCCGAGGCCGGCATCCTGGGCGCGCGCGGCAACTGCGGGATGATCCTCTCGCACTTCCTGCTGGGCTTCGCCGACGGGGTGGGAGAGCGGGCGCGGCTCTCGGTGGCCGAGTTCGGCGCCGTGCTGCGCGGCGCCACCGAGCACGTCTACCGGGCGCTGGAGAAGCCGGTGGAAGGCACCATGATCACCATCATGCGCGCCATCGCCGACGAGGCCGAGCGGC
>DASUNK010000294.1:0-4776 GCA_036277195.1 Longimicrobiaceae bacterium
GTCGCGCGACGCGGTGCCGTCGATCGAGTTCTCGACCGGGCCGTCGAACCCGAGCTCCGCCGCGACCGCGGCGGGGTCCAGGCCGGCCGCGTCCGCGTCGATCCCCAGCTCGCTGAAGAGGGCGCCGGCCGCCTCCGCCAGCGGCTCTCCGCGCGCGGCCGCCTCCGTCACCCGCTCGCCCACGCGGTGGTGCGCCCGGCGGAACGACATCCCCGTCTCCAGCACCAGCCGGTTGGCCAGCTCGGTGGCGGCGGTGAACCCCTCGTCCGCCCGCCGGCGCATCCGCTCCGGCCGCGGCTCGGCGCCGGCGACGACGAGACGGGAGAGGACCACCGCCTCCGTCACCCCCTCCAGCGCGCCCCAGAGCGGCCGCACCCCCTCGGTGCCGACGGCGACCGAGTTGCTGAACGGCGTGGCATGCATCGCCACGGCGGCGGCGGTGAAGGCGCCCAGCGGCGCCCCGGCCCGCCCCTGCACGTGCTCCAGGAGGAAGGCGTTGCGCTTCTGCGGCAGCATCGAGCTGGAGCCGACCAGGGTGTCGGGGAAGCCGACCAGGTCGAACTCCGCCGTGCTCCAGAGCTGCAGGTCGGTCGCCAGCCGGCTGAGCGTGACACCCAAGACCGACGCGGCCGAGAGGAGGCGGAGGACCAGGTCGCGCGAGGCCACCGCGTCGATCGAGTGCAGCACGCCCTCCGCGAAGCCGAGGAGCGCCGCCGTCCGCTCCGCGTCGATCGGCACCGTGGTCCCCCCCGCCGCGCCGGCGCCCAGCGGACAGTGGTCGAGGCCGGCGGCCGCGGCCTCGATCCCGTGCAGGTCGCGCAGGAGCGCCAGGGCCACGCCGGCCAGGTAGTGCCCGAAGGTGACCGGGAGCGCCGCCTGGTAGTGCGTGTAGACCGGCATCGTGGTGGCGGCGTGGCGCTCGGCGCGGCGGACCAGGACGGCCAGCAGGCGGAGCACCTCGCCGACGAGCCGGTCGTACGGCTCCCGCAGCCGGAGCCGGAGGACGGTGGCGTTGATGTCGTTGCGCGAGCGGGCGAGGTGCACCGCGCCACCGGTCTCCTCGCCCAGCGTCTCGACCAGCCAGCTTTCGTAGAGGAGGTACAGCCCGCGCGGCGCCACGCGCCCCTTCAGCGGCGCGTAGTCTTCCGCGGCGAGCCGGTCCATCGCGGCCAGGAGCCGCCGCCCGCGCTCGGGGGGGAGGATCCCGCGCTCCACCAGCATCACCAGGTGCGCCCGGTCGACGCGGACGTAGAACGGGAGCTCGTCGCGGATCGCCCGGCCGGCGTCGTCGCCGAAGACGATCTTTCGCGCGCGCGGGTCCAGCGCCCGGCGGATCCGCCCGGTGTCCTCGCTCACGCCGCCGCCTCTCCCGCGCCCACCAGGGGCGCGGGGGAGTCAGCCGCGGGAGCGGGGGCGTCGACCCGGATGCGGACGATGTCGCGGGCGCGCTCCGCGGCGCGTGACGCGGAGCGGGCCTCCGGGGCGCAGGCGACCACGTGGCCGATGCGGTCGCGGAAGTCGCCGTGGACGGAAAGCGCGTCGCCGGCGCGGCGGTACGCGCGCACCTCCACCACGTCGGGGCGGCTGAGCGCGTCCGACATCCCCTCGATCGCCGCGAGCCGCCCCGCGCCGGGCGCGAAGAGGAAGCGGATGGAGGCGTGCCGCCGGTGCGCCCGGACCAGCCCCGGTTCCCGCCCCACCACCAGGCGCAGCGTCTCGCGGATTAGGTCGATCCCCTCGGCGTGGCGCACCAGCTCGGGGATGAAGCCGCCGGCCAGCCGCGGGTTGACCTCCATCGGCACGGCGCGCCCCTCGCGGTCGATCCGCAGCTCCCAGTGGAGCGGGCCCCACCCCAGGCCCAGGAGCGCCGTCCCGCGCGTCACCGAGTCGACCAGCGCCGACGCGGCCTCCTCGGGGACGTCGGCCGGGTAGTCGTGCCCCGCCTCGACGAAGAAGGGCGGATCTCCCAGGTGCTTGCGGGTGATCCCCACCACCCGCCCGGAGAAGACCTCGACGGAGAACTCGTCGCCGGCGACGAGCGACTCCACCAGGACGCGGGGATCCTCGCCGCCCCGGGCGAAGAGCGCCGCCGCGTGCGCCCGGACCTCGGCTTCGTCGGCGCAGGCGCGCACGCCCACGCTCCCGCTCCCGTCCACCGGCTTGACCACCACGGGAAAGCCGATCGCGCGCGCGGCGGCCACGGCCTCGGGCGCCGAGGAGACGGCGCGGAAGGCGGGGACCGGGATCCCGCCGGCGGCCAGCACCTCGCGCTGCCGCGACTTGTCGCGCGCGGCGCGAACGGACTCCGCGCTCGGGCCGGGAAGGCCGAAGCGCGCGGCCAGCGCCGCCGCGGTGGCGACGAAGTACTCGGAGCTGGAGGTGATCCCGGCCACCCCGGCGGCTCCGCCCCAGCGCGCGGCGACCAGCGCGTGCAGCTCGTCCTCGTCGATGCGCGGCACCAGGACCACCTCCGGCGCGCCGTCCTCGGAGAGGTATGCGTACCGCTCCGGCCGGGTGGTGATCAGCACCGGGAGGAAGCCCATGCTCCGGGCGGTGCGCGCGAAGAGCCGCCCCGTCCCGCTGGTGTTGCTCTCGACGAAGAGCAGCGTCTTTCCGGCGGGGGCCGCGCTCACGCCGGCACCAGCCTCAGGTTGGCGCCGGGCTGGTCCATCACCTCGGCGTACGAGCGGCGGCCCCAGCGGAAGAACGCCCACGGGTCATGGCCGTCGTGGGGGTGCTCCCACTCCACCGGCTCGCGCGGGAGCACGTCGAGGCGCGCCCCCTTCGCCTCCAGCCAGGCGTCGTAGTAGACGGTGTCTTGGTAGCGGTACCCCTCGTCGGGGAAGATCACGGCGCCCAGCCGGTCGGGGTTCTCGCGCGCCCACCACTCGGCCACCAGGTACGCCGCGCCGCTGGTGGGTCCCATGAAGAGCGCGTGCTCGCGGTGGAGCTGGCGCGTGGCGCGGAAGGCCTCGGCCGCGCCCACCCAGTGCACCAGGTCGAACGCCGAGTGGTCCACGTTCGGCGGCATCAGCGAGTTCCCCAGCCCGCGCAGCAGCCGCCCGCTCCCGGCGTCGGACTGGCCGAAGATCACGCTGCGGTGCGTGTCCACACCGATCGCCGTCAGCTCGGGGCAGATCAGCCGCAGGTACGACGAGATCCCGCACACGCTCCCGCCCGACCCCACGGTGCCGATCAGGCAGTCGATGGCGCCGGCCGCGTGGGCCAGCTGCTCGGCGCAGGGGGCGTAGCTCCCCGGGTTGTGCGGATTGCTGTACTGGCGGGGGCAGAAGCTCCCCGGGTGCTCGGCCAGCACCTGCTCGAGCACCGCGAGCCGCGCCTGCTGGAAGCCGCCGGTGGGCCCCGGCTCGCGCACGATGTGCACCGTGGCGCCCAGGTCTTCCAGCCGCCGCCGGAGCGGGGGGTCGATGGCCGGGTCGCTCACCAGCGTGAGCGGGTGGCCGCCCAGCCGCGCCACCATCGCCAGCCCCAGCCCGAAGGTCCCCGAGGTGGTCTCGGCGATCAGCCCTTCCGGCAGCAGCTCGCCCTCCTCCAGCGCCTTGCGCACGATGAAGCGCGCCGGAAGGAGCTTCATCAGGGGGAAGGCCAATCCGATCAGGTTGGGCCGGAGCCAGACCAGGCGGGGAAGCGCGAGCGCGTCCACGACGTTGGCGTGGATCAGGGGACCGCTCACGCGGCAACCTCCGGGTGCGAGGCGAGCTCGGTGGAGAACTCCCAGCTCGAGGGCAGGCCCAGCCGGCGCAGGCCGGCCCGCGCGAGTTCGATCCGCTCGGCGGCCTCGGCCCCGGGCTCGAAGAGGAAGCCGGCCACGGTGCCGCTGTGCGCCACCTGCACCCCCAGCGCGCCCGCCTCCTTCGCCAGGCGGAGGAGCTCGGGCATGTGCCGCTTGGGGCGGTGGCGCTGCATGATCAGGGTGCTGCCGGTGGCCACGCGCCCCAGCAGCCCGGGGTCCTGCTCCTCCACCGCGCGGCGCAGCAGCCCCAGGACCGCGCGGTAGGCCTCGATCTCCCACGCCGAGTAGGGGACGGGCGGCAGGGTCTGCGTGGCCACGCCGCGCTCGCCCTCGGTGTTGAAGCCCAGCACCCGCACCGCGGGGAGGGGCCCGCCCAGGTCCAGCAGGACGCGGCCGCGGCGCTGCGCGAAGAGCACCGCGCGGCCGGGGCCGAACATCAGCGAGTCCGACGCGGTCTCGGCGGCCACGGCCAGCCCCGCGATCCACGCCGGCTCCAGCACCGCGTCGAAGGCGTCGGCGACCGCGCGGATGGTGGCCAGCACGTCGGTGGTCGACGAGCCGCACCCCCACTGGACGGGGACGTTGCTCTCGATCCGGATCGACCCGCCCCACCCGGTGCGCCCCAGCGCGTCCAGCGCGAGCCGCGCGGCGGCCTTCGCCCGCGAGCGGTCGCCCGGCTCCACCGTGAGCGGCCCCGAGCGCAGGGGCCGGAAGCGGACGCGGGTGCGGAACAGGGTGCAGGGGAGGGTCACCAGCCCGTGCTCCACCGTCCCGTCGCTCGAGTAGAACATCCCCTGCACGACCTCGCCGTGGTGCGCGTGGATCTCGCCGTGCCCCACGCGGAAGCCGCTCAGAGCCGGCGCGATGCGCGGGATGGCCGGCGCGGCGTGGGCGCGCCCGGGGGCGGCGTCGCGGGTGTCCTGGAGGAGTGCCGGTTGCATGGCTCGTGTCAGGCGGGTGTGCGGGGGAAGATCTCGGCGTCCACGACGCCCGCGCCGCACCATTCCATCACCGCCATGGCG
>DASUNK010000295.1:0-4676 GCA_036277195.1 Longimicrobiaceae bacterium
GGGCTGCGATTTCACCTTCGCACTTCGCACTTCGCACTTCGCACTTCGCACTTCGCACTTCGCACTTCGCCTACGGGTGCATGTGCACGAAGTCGTAGGGAGGCCAGGGGCCGGTCACGTCCAGCTCCAGGGCGCCGTTGAGGCGCGCCAGCTCGTCCACCCGGTCCTGGAACGCCGCCGAGGTGGTCCGCGGCACCAGGAAGGCCGCGCTCAGCACCAGCCCCGACCCCTTCGGCAGCGGGAGCGCCGCGGCGGAGATGCGCCGCAGCTCGGCGTAGATGTGCGTGGCCAGGTCCAGCGCCTTGGCGTCGGGGAAGCCCGCCTCCACCACCTTCACGTGCAGCCGGAACTCCCACCGCAGCGCCACCCGCGCCAGCGCCGCCCGCAGGGTGGCGTAGCTCTCGGTGAGGAACCCCTCCACCTCGCGCTCGTCGCCGAACACCAGCCCCGCGGGCGCGGGCACCACGTCGCCGCGCAGGAGCGCGCGGTGCACCTCCCAGTGGCGCGCGGTGACGTGCAGCGGGTCGGCGTACGCTCCGGTCGGCGGCGCGGGGCACACCAGCGCGGCGATGTCGCCGTACGCCACCAGCCGGGCCCCCAGCCGAGGGTCGGCCGGCTCCCACTCCGGCGGGTCCTCCCCCGGCTCGAGGGGGATCACCCCCAGCAGCGAGAGCCCCCGCGCGGGGAGGCGGACGGGCTCGGAGGCGGTCTCCGCCATCAGCCGAACGGGTCGGGGGAGAGGAGCGGATACACCGCGCGCTGCGGCCGCGGGGTGGTGACCTCGGGCCCGCCCTCGCCGACGTAGACGTTGATCTCGCTGCGGAAGCCGACGTCACCGGCGAGGTAGATCCCCGGCTCCACCGAGAAGCCGATGCCGCGGATGAGCGTGCGCGTGTCGCGCGTCTCCAGGTTGTCGAGGTTCGGCCCCGAGCCGTGCAGGTCGCGGTCGATGGAGTGGCCGGTGCGGTGGATGAACTGCTCGCCCCACCCGCGCTCCGCGATCACGGCGCGCGCGGCGTCGTCCAGCTCGTAGCCGGCCACGCGCTCGCCCGCGGCGAACTTCCGTTGCGCCAGCGCCACCGCCGCCTCGCGCGCGTCGCGCACCGCGGCGAAGATCTCCGCCAGCCGCCCCGGCACCTCCTCGCCGACGTAGCCCATCCACGTCTGGTCCGCGAAGACGGCGCCGTCGTCCTCCTTCCCCCAGAGGTCGATCAGCACCAGCCCGCCCGCGCGGATCTCGGCGTGGTCCTCGGCGGAGGGCGCGTAGTGGGGATTGGCGGCGTTGGCATCGACCGCGACGATGGCGTCCGACTCCACCTTCAGCCCGCGGCGCTCCAGCTCGTTCCGCACCCACTGGCGCGACTCCCACTCGCCGGCGGCGCGTCCCTCGCGCACGGCCGCGGCCAGGCGCGCGAAGGCCTCGTGCGCCACGTCGTGCACCACCTGCGAGGCGCGGCGATGGCTGGCCACGCCCTCGGCCGACCAGCGCGAGTAGAAGGTGCTCACCAGGTCGCCCGAGGAGCGCAGCTCCGCGCCCGCCGCCCGGATGAGCTCCAGCGCTCCGCCGGGGACCCGGTCCACCGTGGGGACGGCGTTCCCCGCCTCGTACTCGGTGGCGACGGCGCGCGCGCCGGCCAGCACCGCCGCGATGGCGGACTCCAGCTCGCGCCAGCTGGAGTAGGGACGGTTCTCGCCGATCCACCCCTCCCACGGCTGCTGCTCGATGCGGTGGGTGATGGCCACCGGGCGCCCGCGGGCGGGGAGGTACACCAGGTAGCGCCGGGTGAGGGCGGGGAGCCCCAGCAGGCTCATGGCCACGGGGTTGATGCCGCGGAAGTCGAAGAGGAGCCACCCGTCCAGCCCGTGGCTCCGCAGCTCCTCCTGCACCCGCGCCAGCGTCTCGGGGGTGAGCGATACCTTCTGTTCGGTGACGGCCATGTAGGGGCCCCTCCCTGGCTCGCAAGACTCGCCTGTCCCTCCCCCGTTCCGGGGGAGGGGGATTTCTGGTGCGCGGGACGTGCCGGCCGGCTTCCCCGACGCCGTAGGGGCGAGGCATGCCTCGCCCGTGCCCGCCCCGCGCGATCTGCCGGTCGGTTCACGCCGGCAGGGTGCGGTCGCCGGGCCACCGGGTGCCCTTGATGAGCGAGAGCCCCAGCACCCGCTCGCGGGTGAGGAGGCGGTGCACCTCGCGCTCGCGCAGTACGGCGCCCCGCACCCCGCGCCACCCCCAGCGCCGCAGCGCGCGGCGCAGGATGCCCACCTTCTCGCGCAGGGTGAAGATCTCGGCGAAGTCCGGGAACGGGCCCCCGGCCGCGGGGCGGAAGGGCGAGGGCGCGTCCGACCAGTCCTCCACCACCAGGTCCACCACGCCGGCCTCGCGCAGGAGCTGCTTCCACTCCACCAGGATCATGGGGCGGGCGCCCAGGTGCTGCACCAGGATCTCGCGGCGCGCCGGGTCCACGTTCCCCGTCCAGATGAGCTGCACCAGCACCACGCACCCGAACGGCCGCGTCACCCGCGCCAGCTCGCTGACGGCGCGCGCCGGGTCCGCCGAGGCGGCCAGCCCGATCTCGCCCACCGCGACGTCGAAGATGCCGTCGCGGTAGGGGAGGTCGTCGAGGCGCGCGGCCTCGAACGCCACCCGCGTCTCCAGCCCCGCCTCGCCGGCGCGCGCGACCGCCTCGCGCACCAGCGCCTCGTCCGGATCGACCCCCACGCCCTGCACCCCGAAGGTGCGCGCCAGGAAGAGGGTGGAGACGCCGCGCCCGCACGCCGCGTCGAGCAGCTCGCTCCCCCCGGCCAGCTCGGTGAGGCGGCCGATCTGGCGGTACAGCTCCTCGCCGCCGGGCGGGAACACCACCTCGCGGCTGAGCCGCACGAGGTCGAGCATGGAGGGACCGCCCTCGCGCCGGGGCGGCGGCGGGGCGAAGTCGTCCCGGGGCGGCGGAGACATGGGGGGAGTATAGGCGGGGGCGCTGGCCGCCGCCACTGGGAGAGATTCCGTCCGCGGTACGCCACCTGCAGCGGGCCGGCAGCACACGCGCTCGCCAACCCGGCACGGAAAAGGGGCGATGAAATACCTGTGTCTGGCCTACGGGGCCGAAGCGGACTGGCACGCGCTGAGCAAGCCGGAGCAGGACGCGCTGCTCGCGCAGGACGAGGTGCTGCGGCAGCGGGGAGACCTGGTGGCGGCGGTGCAGCCGGCACCGAAGACCGTGCGCGCCTGGGACGGCACGCCGGACGTGACGGAAGGCGCCTTCGCCGCCTCGCGTGCGCCGCTCGCGGGGTTCGCCATCATCGAGGCGGCTGACTTCGAAGAGGTGGTCCGGCTCGTCGCGGATACGCCGTGCGCTCGCGCGAAGGGCGCCATCGAGGTGAGGCCGATCATGGAGATCGACGATGCCTGACACGCCGCGGCTGGAGGCGTTCGCCGGCACCTGGCACAAGGTAGGGCGGGCGCTCGACAGCCCCTTCGGCCCGGCCGCCGCGGTGACCGCGGTGGAGCGGTTCGAATGGCTGCCGGGTGGGCGGTTCCTGGTGCACCGCCTCGACGGCCGCCTGGGCGAGGCGGAGATGGCGTGCATCGAGATCCTGGGCGCCGACGAGCAGGAGGAGGGCTATTTCGCGCACACCTACTACAACGACGGCCGCCAGAACCGGTGGCAGGTCGAGGAGGATGGCGGCACCTGGACGTTCAGGACGGAGCTGACGTTCGATGGCAAGCCGTTCGAGGTGCGCTGCAGGATGGTGTTCGAGGACGGCGGAAACCGCCTGACGCAGAAGTGGGAGTACTCGGGCGGCTCCGGCTGGCGGCTCTTCTGGGACACGGTCCTGACCCGGGCCTGAAACCTCGAAGGAGGCCGGATGAGGATCGGACTGACGAGCGTGTTCGTGCACGACTCGCTGAAGTCCTTCGAGTTCTACACGAAGGTCCTTTACCAGCCCCCGTCGTGAGCGCGAGGATCGGAAGGACGGCCGGCCTGCTGCTCCTGGCCTGCATCGCGTCGGGCGCCTGCACCTCGTTCCTCGCCGTGCAGTCGGCCGAGGTGCGCGCGGGGCCGTCGCTGCGGGTGCAGGGCTCGATCAGCACCCCGCCGGGAGACGGCGCCGCCTGGTTCTGGTCGCTGGACTGCGCCGAGAACTGCGACCATCCCATCCCCGGCGTCGACCTCGCGCTGTCGTTCGGCTCGGAGCGGGCGTCGCTCGGCGTGGGACTGAACGGCGCCTTTCCGTACGCGGAGGCGTACGCGCAGCTCAACCGGCCGGAGCAGAATCCGTATGGCCTCGGCGCCCGCCTCGGCGTCCCCGTGCCCGGTTGGAACTGGACGGAGCACCTGCTCTACGCGCGCTACGACCACCGCCTGGCGAGCGGGAAGCTCCTGCTGCTCAACCCCACCCTCTTCTACCACACGGGCAACTCGCCGAACGGGACGAACCCGGGCTCGTTCCTGGCCTTCGTGCAGGGGATCGGCGTGCTCAGCGAAGGGAGGAACACCTCGGTGGTGCCGGCGCTCTCCGTGGGTTTCGGCCGGGGCGAGCGCCGCCGGGACTCGGAGGTGATCGGGCCTTTCTACACCGTGTTCGCCGTGGCCTCCGTCAGCGTGACCTTCCACCGGAGCCGCGCCCCGTAAGGCCCCCTCACGCCTCCGGCAGGCCGGCGAGGGCCCGCAGGTGCT
>DASUNK010000296.1:0-8656 GCA_036277195.1 Longimicrobiaceae bacterium
CTCGTAGAGGCGCCCGCCCGGCCCGAAGATGGTGGTGTGGAGCGAGCGGTACATGTTGCTCTTGGGCGTGGCGACGTAGTCGTGGAAGCGCTCCTGCAGCGGGGTCCAGCGGTTGTGGATCACCCCCAGCGCGTGGTAGCACTCCGCCACCGTGTCCACGATCACCCGCACGGCCATCAGGTCGTAGATCTCCTCGTAGTGCTTCTCGCGGCGCTCCATCTTGCGGAAGATCGACCAGAGGTGCTTGGGGCGCCCGGTCACCTCGCACTCGATCCCCGCCGCGCGCAGCTCCGCCTCCAGCGGCTCGCGGAGCCGCTCGATCAGCTCCTCGCGCTCGCGCCGCTTGTCGGCCACCTTGGTCACCAGCTCGCGGTAGGCCTCCGGCTCCAGGAACTTGAAGGCCAGGTCCTCCAGCTCCCACTTGAGGGTGGCCACCCCCAGCCGGTGGGCGAGCGGGGCGTAGATGTCGCGCGTCTCCAGGGCGATGCGCCGCTGCTTCTCCTCGCGCAGGTGCTCCAGGGTGCGCATGTTGTGCAGCCGGTCCGCCAGCTTCACCAGGATGACGCGGGCGTCCTGCGCCATGGAGAGGAGCAGCTTGCGGAAGTTCTCCACCTGCTGCTCGGTGCTGGTGCGGAACTGCACCTTGGCGATCTTGGTGAGCCCGTCCACCACCTTGGCCACCTCGTCGCCGAAGGCGTCGCGCACGTCCTCCAGGGTGGCGGTGGTGTCCTCCACCACGTCGTGGATGAGCCCGCCGGCGATGGTCACCGAGTCCAGGTGCAGCTCGGCCAGGATGCAGGCCACCTCCACCGCGTGCACGATGTAGTCCTCGCCCGAGTGGCGCTTCTGCCCGGCGTGCGCCAGGCGCGAGAACTCGTACGCGCGGGTGACCAGCTCCAGGTCCAGCCGGCCGGCGTCCGGCTCCAGGGTGGAGAAGAGCCGCGGCGGCAGGATGGCGCGCGCGTGCTCCAGCGTGTCCGGGGGGGAGAGGACGAGGGGTGCGTGCGTGGCCATGCCTCACCCCCCCCGCACGGAATGCGCCGGGGCGTGCACGGCCGGGAGGGCGGCGCAGGGTGCGGACCGGGGCCCGGTGCGTGGGCGGAGTCGCGGCGGCATACGCCCAATGTAATGCATTCCGCCACGCCGGTCACCTCACGCGGCGCGCACCCGGGCGGCCGGCGGGCGCGCGTTCCAGGCCGTTCCCGCGGCGCCGGCCAGGGGGCGGGGGCGCCGCACCTGTGCCCGCCCCTCCGCCACCGCCGCCGGGTCCAGCATCAGCCCCGCCTCCACGAACGACACGTAGCGCCCCTCGCCGATCACCACGTGGTCCAGCACCTCGATCCCGATGGTGTGCCCGGCCGACACGATCCGGTCCGTCACCGCCACGTCCTCGGCCGAGGGCCAGGCCTCGCCGCTCGGGTGGTTGTGCACCAGGATCACGCTGGCGGCCGACTCGGCCACCGCCGGGCGGAAGACGTCGCGCGGGTGCACCAGCGCGCCGTCCACCGTGCCGCTCGCGATCTCCACGTCGCGCAGCAGCTCGCCCTGCGTGTTCAGCAGCAGCGCGTGGAACACCTCCTGGGGAAGGTCGCGCAGGGCCAGCCGCAGGCGCTCGTAGACGTCGCGCGGGGTCGCCAGGCGGTCGCGCCCCGAGCGCGCCTCGCCGGCGGCGCGGCGCCCCAGCTCCAGGGCGGCCACGATCCGGGCGGCCTTGGCCGGCCCGATCCCCGGCACCGCGCAGAGCGCCGAGAAGGGGGCGGTCATGATGCGCCGCAGCGACTCGCCGCCCTCCGGCGGCGCGAAGGCGCGCAGCAGCGCGCCCGCCACGTCGAGCGCCGAGCGCGCGGGGTGCCCGTCGGCGGCCGGCACCCCGGTGGCCACCAGCAGGGCCAGCAGCTCGCGGGGCGAGAGCGCGGCGGCGCCCACGCTCTCCAGGCGCTCGCGGGGGCGCTCGGCGGTGGGCCACTCCTTGATGGGGTAGCGGGCGGGGACGACGGGGCGGGCGTACGCGATCATGGGGAGGCACCGGCTGGAGGTTCTCCGACGGCGTGAGCACCGTCCAAGTTAACTCCCCCTCCCCACTTTCGGAAGACCTTCGGTTTTACCCCTCGCGGCCGTGGCAGTTCTTGTACTTCTTGCCGCTGCCGCACGGGCACGGGTCGTTGCGCCCCACCGGCTGCCCCGCGGCGGCGGCGGCCTGCCGGGGGCGCTCCTCGCGGTTGGTGCGCAGCTCCTGGGGGCGCGGCTCCACCGCCGCGTAGGGGTTCACCCCCAGCGAGGGGCCGCGCTGCGGCAGCGGGGCCGCCGGGGCGTCGTCCGGCGGGGCGGGGCGGCCGCGCAGCGGCTCCCCGGGCTCGGCGGCGCGGCTGGGCGTGCCGAAGATCTCCGGCGGCGGCGGCGGCGGGGCGGTGGCCGCCGTGGCCAGCTGCGCCCGGAACACGTAGCGGGCCACCGATGCGTAGAGGTCGCGCATCAGGTCCTCGAACATGTCGAAGGCTTCCTTCTTGTACTCGACCAGGGGGTCCTTCTGCCCCCAGCCGCGGAAGCCGATCGAGGCCTTCAGGTGGTCCAGGTCGTAGAGATGGTCCTTCCACTTCTCGTCGATGGTGGAGAGCACCACGAAGCGCAGCACCGCGTCGGTGGCGTCGCCGAACTGCTCCAGCTTGCGCCGGAGCTGGTCGCGCGCGCCCTCCAGCACCCGCTCGCGCAGCGTCTCGACCGCGTCGGCGTCGTCCAGCCCCTCCGCCTGCACGAAGAAGTCGATCAGCAGGCGCTGCTTGAGCCCGGCCAGGTCCCAGTTCTCGGGGTGCTCGCCCGGGAGCGCGTACTCCTCCACCACCGGCGGGAGCGCCCGCTCGATCATCTCCCACACCTCGCCCTTCAGCTCCTCGCCGCCCTCCAGCGCGAAGGTGCGCAGGTCGTAGATCACCTCGCGCTGCTGGTTCATCACGTCGTCGTACTCCAGCAGCCGCTTGCGCGCCTCGAAGTTCTGCATCTCCACGCGCTTCTGCGCGCTGCCGATGCTGCGGGTGATCCACGGGTGCGTGATCACCTCGCCCTCCTCGGCGCCCAGCTTGTCCATGATCCCGGCGATGCGGTCCGAGCCGAAGAGCCGCATCAGGTCGTCCTCCAGCGACATCATGAACTGCGAGGCGCCGGGGTCGCCCTGGCGGCCGGCGCGGCCGCGCAGCTGCCGGTCGATGCGGCGGCTCTCGTGCCGCTCCGAGCCGATGATGTGCAGCCCGCCGATCTCCGCGTACGCCTGCCCGTCCTCGCCCGCTCCCTCGCGCGGGTCGGTGACGCCGGGCCCCAGCTTGATGTCGGTGCCGCGCCCGGCCATGTTGGTGGCGATGGTCACCGCCCCCGGCTGCCCGGCGCGCGCCACGATCTCGGCCTCGCGCTGGTGGTACTTGGCGTTCAGCACCTCGTGCGGGATGCCGGCCCGCTTCAGCATGCGCGAGAGCGTCTCGGACACGTCCACGCTCACCGTGCCCACCAGCACGGGGAGCTGCATGGCGTGCAGGCGCTGGATCTCGGTGATGATGGCGTTGTACTTCTCGCGCTTGGTCTTGTAGACCAGGTCGTGGCGGTCGTCGCGGATCACCGGCTGGTTGGTGGGGATGACCATCACCTCCAGCCCGTAGATGGAGTGGAACTCCCCCTCCTCCGTCTCGGCCGTGCCCGTCATCCCCGCCAGCTTGTCGTACATCCGGAAGTAGTTCTGGATGGTGATCGTCGCCAGCGTCTGCGTCTCCGCCTTGACCTGCACCCCCTCCTTGGCCTCCACCGCCTGGTGCAGCCCGTCGGACCAGCGCCGGCCGGGCATCATCCGGCCGGTGAACTCGTCCACGATCATGATCTCGCCGTTCTGGATGACGTACTGCTCGTCCCGGTTGAAGAGCGCGTACGCCTTCAGCAGCTGGTGGATGACGTGGATCTTCTCGCTCTTCTCCGCGTACTCGCGCTCCAGCGCCTCCTTGGCGGCCCGCTTCTCCTCCACCGAGAGCCCCTCGTCCAGCTCCACCCGGTGGATCTCCTCGGAGATGTCCGGCACCACGAAGGCGGCGTGCTCGCCGGGGGCCAGCACGTCGAGCCCCTGGTCGGTCAGGTGCACGTTGTGCCCCTTCTCGTCCATGGAGAAGAGGAGCTGCTCCTCCAGCTCGTGGACGCGCTTCTCCTGCATGTAGTCGCGCTCCACCTTCCCCACCACCTTCTGCAGCCCGGGGTCGTCGGCGAAGAGCTTCATCAGCCGCTTGTTGCGCGGCACCCCGCGCTTGGCCAGGAAGAGCTTTTCCCCCGCCGCGTAGCTGTCGTTCCCCTCCAGGTCCTTCTCCGCCTGGGCCACCAGGTCGTTGACGATGCGTTGCTGGCGGCGGAAGAGGTCCGCCACGGACGGGTTGTAGCGGGCGTACGCCGCGTTGGTCTCGGAGCCCACCGGCCCGGAGATGATGAGCGGAGTGCGGGCCTCGTCGATCAGCACCGAGTCGACCTCGTCGACGATGGCGTAGGCGTGCCCCCGCTGCACCCGCTGCTCCAGCGAGTGCACCATGTTGTCGCGCAGGTAGTCGAAGCCGAACTCGTTGTTGGTGCCGTAGGTGATGTCGGCCAGGTAGGCGGCGCGCCGCTCGGGGGTGCCGGGCTCGTGCAGGTCGATGCACCCCACGCTGAGCCCCAGGAAGGTGAAGACGTGCCCCATCCACTCCGAGTCGCGCTGGGCCAGGTACGGGTTCACCGTCACCAGGTGCGCGCCGCGGCCGGTGAGCGCGTTCAGGTAGAGGGGGAGGGTGGCCACCAGCGTCTTCCCCTCGCCGGTGGCCATCTCGGCCACCTTCCCCTGGTGGAGCACCACGCCGCCGATGAGCTGCACGTCGTAGGGCACCATGTCCCAGGGGATGACGTGCCCCGTCACCTGCACCTCGCTCCCGGTGAGGCGGTGGCAGGCGGCCTTGACGGTGGCGAAGGCCTCGGGGAGGATCTCGTCGAGCACCGCCTCGGTGGCCTGCTTCAGGCGCTGCTCGGCGCGCCCCAGCTGCTCGGCCAGCTGCTCGCGCTCGGCCGCCGACTCGGCGGCGCGCTTGGCCTCGCGCAGCGCGCGCACCTCCTCCTCCTGCTCGGCGGTGGCCTCGCGGATGCGGGCGCGGAACGCCTCGGTCTGCCCCCGCAGCTCCTCGTCTGAGGCCACGCTCAGGCGCGCGAACTCGGCGTTGATCTGCGCCACGATCGGCTGCAGCCGCCGCAGCTCGCGCTGGTGGCGGGTGCCGAACACGGCCCGGACGACGCTCTTCAACATGCTCTGCCAGCTCCTAACCGGATGAGCCCCGGTACAGCCCCTCGCGCTCGATGATGGCGCGGACGGCCTCGGGGACCAGGTAGCGGATCGTCTCTCCCGCGGCCACGCGGCGGCGCACCTCGGTGGCCGAGAGGTCCACGCGGGTCACGGGAACGGGGACGGCGTCGAGGACGCCGCCCGGGGGGAGGGCCTCACCCGCGCGCGTGAGCACGGCCAGCCGCGCCAGGCGCGCCACCGCCTCGGGCTCGCGCCAGAGCGGCAGGTCGCGCAGGATGTCCGCCCCCACCAGAAAAAAAAGCTCGCCGCCCGGCTCGCGGCCGTGCAGCGCGCGCAGCGTGTCTACCGTGTACGACGGCCCCGCGCGCCGCAGCTCCAGGTCGTCGGCCTCGAAGCGCGGGTCTCCTGCAATTGCCGCGCGCACCATCTCCAGCCGCACCGCGGGCGGGGTGCGCACGGCGGCGCCCTTGAGCGGGTGCACGGCCGCGGGCACCCAGAGCAGCCGGTCCAGCCCCAGCGCCTGGCAGGCGTCCGAGGCGGCCACCAGGTGCCCCAGGTGCGGCGGGTCGAACGTCCCCCCCCAGACGCCGGTCCTCATCCCGTGGCGCCCGCCCTCACGCCGGGAGCGACCTGGCCTCGTCGCTGTTCGGGTAGTCGCGGCGCAGCCGGGCGCGGGCCTCGGTGGCCTCCTCGCGATAGCCGATACGGTCGTACGTCTCCACCAGTTTCAGCAGCGCGGCGGGTGCCCAGCGGGTGCCCGGGTACAGCTCCAGCGTCTCGTTGAAGTAGATGACGGCCGCGTCGTACGCCTGGCGGCGGAAGTAGAACATGCCGTTGTCGTACGTCTTGCGCGCCAGCTTCTCCGTGAGCTCGGTTACCCAGCCGCGGGCCTGCTGCGCCTCGGGGGTGGCCGGGTAGATGGAGGCGAACGACTCGCAGTAGGCGATGGCCGTGTGCGTGTAGTCCTGGTCCAGCGGCGCCTTGGGCGAGAGGCGCTGGTAGGCGCGGCACATCCCGAAGCGGGCCGCCTGCCCCCGCGGGTCGGTGGGGAACTCGGTCACCAGGCGCAGGAACGAGGCGGCGGACGACACGTACTCTCCCGTCTCCAGGTACGACTCGCCCAGCGCCTGCAGCGCCTCGGGGAGGCGCGGGTCGCCGGCGGCCTGCTGCGTCCACCCGGCCAGCAGGGTCACGGCGCGGCGGTGCTCGCCGGCCTGGTGGGCGGCCAGCCCGCGCTGGCGCATGGTCTCGGGCGAGATCGGCTGTTCCGAGCGGAAGATGCTGCAGCCGGGAAGGGCGGCCGCGCACAGCAGCAGCAGCGCGAGCAGGGGCCCGCGGAAGGTCGAGGGTTTCGTCATGCGGTGCGAGTACCCCGCCCGGCGGGGACAGGTTCACGGTCCATGCGACGGCTCGCGGGGGCCCCCCTCGCGCTGGCGCTCCAGCATCCCCAGGTACGAGGAGACCTGGGCGTTCCCGGGCTGCTGCGCCAGGCAGCGGCGCCACTCCTCGCCGGCGGCGTCGAGGCGGCCGGCGCGGTAGAGGGCCAGCCCCAGGTTGGCGCGGGCGGCCACGAAGCTGGCGTTCATGCGCACGATGCGCTGCAGCTCGTCGATCGCTTCGCCGGTGCGCCCCAGGTCGATGAGGGCGCGGGCCAGCTTGTTCCCGATGTCGAGGAACTGGGGGCGCAGCTCCGCGGCGCGGCGGTACTGCTCCAGCGCCTCCTCCAGCCCCCCGGCCTCGGCGTAGAGGTCGCCGAGCTCCATGTGGCGGTTGGCCAGCTTGGCCGCCGCCGCGGAGGAGAAGCGCCCCCCGCCCGTCTTCTCCTCGTCGGCCTCGGCGGCGCGCTGGAAGGAGGCGTGGGCCTCGTCCAGCCGCCCCAGGTCGTTGAGGGTGATGGCCAGGTTGAGGTGCGCCTCCACGTACCCGGGGTTCAGCTCGGTGGCGCGCGCGAAGGCGGCGAGCGCCTCCTCGGGGCGCCCCGCCAGCGAGAGGCAGAGCCCGATCAGGTTCTGGATGTCGGCGAAGCCGGGGTGGCGGGCGGCCACGGCCTGGAGATCCTCCAGCGCGGCCAGGTAGGCGTTGCGGGCGAACGCCTCCTTGGCGCGGGCGATCTGCTGTTCGACCGTGGGGTCCAGGGCCATGGCTCGTCGGGCCGGGGAACGCGGCGGAAGGTGCGAAAGCAGGGGAAGATAAGGCCCGGCCGGGAGTCCGGGCAAGCCGCGCTCACCCCTGCCGCGGGCGCCCCCGGCGGCCGCGCGCGGCGCCCACCGTGGCCGGCACCCGCTCGCGCTCGGCCACCTCGCCGCCGGCCGGCATCCCCAGCAGGTGCGCCAGGAAGCGCCCGGTGTGCGAGCGCGGGGCGCGCGCCACCGCCTCGGGCGTCCCCTCCGCCACGATCTCGCCCCCCTTCGGCCCCCCCTCGGGCCCCAGGTCGATCACCCAGTCCGCCGTCTTGATGACGTCCAGGTTGTGCTCGATCACCAGCACGGTGTTCCCCAGGTCCGCCAGGCGGTGCAGCACCTCCAGCAGCATGCGCACGTCCTCGAAGTGCAGCCCGGTGGTGGGCTCGTCGAGGATGTAGAAGGTCTGCCCGGTAGCGATCTTGGAGAGCTCCGCGGCCAGCTTCACCCGCTGCGCCTCGCCCCCGGAGAGGGTGGTGGCGCTCTGCCCCAGGTGGATGTAGCCCAGCCCCACGTCCGAGAGCACCCGCAGGTGCCGCCGCAGCCGCGGCACCGCCTCGAAGAGCTCCAGCGCGTCGTCCACCGTCAGCTCCAGCACGTCGGCGATGGAGTGCCCCTTGTAGAAGACCTCCAGCGTCTCGCGGTTGTAGCGCCGCCCGCGGCAGACGTCGCAGGGCACGTACACGTCCGGGAGGAAGTGCATCTCGATCTTCACCAGCCCGTCGCCCTGGCACGCCTCGCACCGCCCGCCCTTCACGTTGAAGGAGAAGCGCCCCGGGGTGTAGCCGCGCATCCGGCTCTCGGGGAGCTCGGCGAAGAGCTCGCGGATGATGGTGAAGAGCCCGGTGTAGGTGGCCGGGTTGGAACGCGGGGTGCGCCCGATCGGGGACTGGTCGATGTCGACCACCTTGTCGAGCAGCTCCAGCCCGCCGATGCGGTCGTGCGCGCCGGGGAGGGTGCGGGCGCGGTAGAAGCGGCGCGCCAGGGCGTTCCAGAGGATGTCGTTCACCAGGGTGGACTTCCCCGACCCCGACACCCCCGTCACCGCCACGAAGCACCCCAGCGGGATGCGCACGTCCAGGTTGCGCAGGTTGTGCTCGCGCGCGCCGCGGATCAGCAGGTGGTGCCCCTCCCGGGGCTCCTTGCGCCGCTCCGGGATCTCGATCTTCCGCTCGCCGCGCAGGAACGC
>DASUNK010000297.1:0-5538 GCA_036277195.1 Longimicrobiaceae bacterium
AAGGCTTCCGCCGCCTCCTCGGTGGAGATGGGATCGAACCCCTCGTATACGAGCGAGCGCCTGGTCACAGGATCCTCCCCCGGCGATCCGCCATCCCCGCCGAGATCAGGGCGTTCCGCATGGGTTGCGTGAGGCCGGCCCACGCGACCACATACCCGTGAAACAGCTCATCGTTCGGCCGGTCCCTACTGGCCTGTCCGGGGCGGCCGTGGGAGCGCCGTCGGCGGCAGGAGGTTGTTCAGGCGCATGTAGTTCGCGAGCTGGCTGTAGTGGTCCGCCATGTCCACCACGTGGCCGAGCACCATGCTCGCACGCGTCACCGTCCGCGACTGGCCGCGGAACGTCAGGGTGACCTGGTCGGCCAGCTTCGCATCGTCGAGCTGCGCGAACGCGTTCTCGCAGAAGGTGAACGATTCCTTGAGCTTCGCGACCAGCCTCTCCTTGGGCCAGGTGGCCTTGATGGAGTCGGCGGTCGTGGTGTCCGCCGCCGCCCGCGCGGCCTTCATCTCGCCGAACGCGTTGCAGAAGAGGTAGTTGTCGGTCACCAGGTGCTGGGCGATGTAGCCGATGGTCTGCTGCGCGGCCGTCGGCTTGTAGCCGAACAAGCGCTCCGGGATCGAGTCGAACGCCTCGGCGAGGTTCCGCTGCAGGGCCATGGTCCGCGTGCGGAACACCGTGGTGACCGGGTCCGCCGGCGGAGCTCCGGTCGGCTGCTGTGCGGCGAGGCTCGCCGGAAGGGCCAGGGCGAGGAGTGCTGCGTACGAGGTCTTCATACGTCCTCCCGGGAGGGTGGTGGGGGATCGTGCGTGATGCTCGGTGACGCGGCCAGCCGGAAATATCACCCACTGTCCAGCAGTTTCAAGAGATTTGGGACGACGTGCGTTAAATCGGTGACGTTCTCGACCAGCGCCTCCCGGCCGGGACCGAGAGCCAGCACCGGGACCGGGTTGGCGGTGTGGCCGCCGGTGACGTCTTCCAGGTTGCCGTGGTCGCTGGAGACCACCAGCAGCGCGTCCGGCGGCAGGGCGGCGGCCAGGCCGCCCAGGAAGGCGTCCACCCGCTCCAGCGCCTCCACCGCCGGCTCCATCCCGCCCCGGTGGCCCACGTAGTCGGTGTCGTAGTGGGCGAAGAGCGTCACGTCCGCCTCCGCGGCCACGGCCGCCAGCGTGCGCCCCGCCTCGGCCGGAGTGACCTCGGGGACCTCGGCGCCGGCGATGCGGCGCCAGTGCTCGTTGGTGATGGACGAGGCCACCGCCCGCCCCTCCACCAGCTCCGGCAGTCCCCGCGTGAGCACCCCCGCCGCCTGCGCGGCCAGCGGCGGCGCGGCCGGACGCCGGAAGAAGCGCGCGTCCGCCTGCCCCGCGCCCAGGGGATAGGCGTTGGCGAAGGCCGCCGTGCGCCCCGCGGCCAGGGCGCGGGTCAGCAGGTTCTCGGCGGCGAGCAGCGCCCGCAGCCCGGTGGGCACCCACGGCCCGAAGTGGCGCCCGTAGAGCGCGGCGGCGTTGCGTCCGGTGAGGAGCGTCGTCTGCCCCGTGCCGCTCTGCGGCGTCCCCGCCACGCCGAGGGTGGCGTCCGCCGCCGCCAGCACGGCGCGCCCGCCGGTGATCCGCCCCGCCGCGTCCAGCTGCTCGCGCAGGGGGAGCCGCCCGCCGAGCAGCCCGGCCAGGCACGGGAGCCGGGCGCGCGCGAACGGGTTGGTGCCGAGGTCGGCCGGGCCGATGCCGACGCCGTCCAGGAAGACCAGCAGCACGCGCCGCGGGGAGGTGGTCACGGGCGGAAAGGTATCCCGCTACGACGCAGACAAAAAGGCCGCCACCCAGTCGGTGGCGGCCTCTCGTGCTGCGTCCGGGCCGGCTTCAGCTCGGCAGCCGCAGCCGCTGGCCGGGGCGGATGGTGCTCCGGCTCCCCATCCCGTTCGCCCGCTTGAGGGCCGCGACCGAGGTGTCGTGCCGCCGCGCGATGGTCCAGAGCGACTCGCCCCGGCGCACCGTGTGCGAGCGGCTCCGCGCCGCCACCCGCCGCGCCTCGGCCTGGCGCGCCTTCACCACCTGCTGCTCCCGCGCCCGCTCCACCCGGGCGCGCTCCACCGCCTGCTGATGCAGCCCGGCGAAGCGCGCCGCGAAGAGCCCGCGGCTCCCCCGCGGCACCCGCACCGGGTACGCCCGGCTCCCCGGCGGCGTCATCTGCTTGATCAGCTGCGGGTTCAGCCGCTCCAGCTCCCGCTCCGTGGCGCCCACGGCGCGGGCCACCACCTCCAGCTCCGTCCCGCCCGGCACCTGCACCGTCTCCACCTCCAGCGGCAGCCACCGCTTCACCCCGCCCAGCCCGTAGCGCTGCGGCTCCTTGCCGATGAGCGCCGCGGCCAGCATCAGCGGCACGTACTCGCGGGTCTCCGCCGGCAGGCGGTGGCGGATGCGCCAGAAGTCCGCCTCCACGCCCCGCACCCGCCCCGTCTCCTCGCGCATCACCCGGCTCACCCGGCCCCCGCCCGTGTTGTAGGCGGCCGCCGCCAGGTACCAGGCCCCGAACTCGTTGTGCAGGTCGCGCAGGTAGCGCAGCGCCGCGTCGGTGCTCTTCTCCGGGTCGCGCCGCTCGTCCACGTACGCGTCCACCCGCAGCCCGTAGTCGCGCGCGGTGCCGGCGATGAACTGCCACAGCCCCACCGCCTGCGCCCGCGAGCGCGCCGTGGGGTTGAAGCCGGACTCGATCATGGAGAGGTACACCAGGTCCTCCGGCATCCCCCGCGCGCGCAGCTTGCCGCGGATCATCCCCTCGTAGCGGCCGGAGCGCTTGAGATAGAGCGCCATCCGGTCCTGCTGCTTGTGGGTGAAGAGGCGGACGAAGCGCTCCACCGGGGCGTTGCGCACCACCGGGATGTCCCAGCGCACGCGCCGCGCGGCCGGGGCGGCGGCGTCCACCGCGATGCCGTCGAGGGAGGGGGCCGCGGAGGAGGGGGAGGCGGTCGGGGCGTCGAGGGCCACGGCGGCGGCGCCGAGCATGCCACCCAGCAGGACGGCGACCGGGAAGGCGGACCTGAACTCCATTACCCCTCCATGCATCCGGGAAACTGCGGCACCGCGAAGCCTGCGGGCGACTGCAGTGGCGGCCTAGAGATGGGAACGGCGGCAGGCCCGGGCGTACACCGGGCGCCGCCGTCCGTTCCTAAAATAAATCGCCGCAGGCGTTTATGCAACCTCGGAGGATGAATCGGAGCCGTCTTCGGGAGGTCTGCGGTGGCTCCAGATGCGCACCAGCGAGGCCGTCCCCAGCCAGAAGAGGAAGAAGGCCAGGGGCCAGGCGAGCAGCCTGGGCCAGAGCGCGCCGACCACCGCCAGCCCGAAGAGGACGGCCGCCAGCACCCCGATCCACCCCGTGTCCTCGCGGCCGATCATCCGCTGCCCGAAGAGGGCCCGCATCAGCACCGAGCTGGCCCGCGCGATCCGCCCCAGCAGCCGCCCGAACTGCCGGCCGCGGAAGGAGCGGCGCCGCGCCTCGCGGGCCTCGGCGCGCCCGGGCTTGGTCTGGTCCTCGGGGTGCTCCACCACCATCCGGTCCACCGCCCGGCGCTCGCGGAAGCCGAGCGTGGAGACGCGGGTGGAGCGGATGAGGGTGATCTCGACCGAGGAGGCCAGGTCCGAGAGGAAGAGCTGCTCCATCCCGGTGGCGAACTCGCGGTCGAGCACCGCCACGTCCATCTCCCAGTTCCCCAGCAGCGAGGCCAGGTTCATGTTGGTGGACCCCACCCGCGCCCAGATGCCGTCGGCCACGGCCGTCTTGGCGTGGATCATCGGCCCCTCCCACTCGAAGAGCCGCACCCCCGCCTCCAGCAGCGGCCGGTAGCCGGCGCGCGACATCCCCCCCACGATCGGCCAGTTGTTGTAGGCGGGGACGATGACGCGCACGTCCACCCCGTCGCGGGCGGCCGCGGCCAGCGCCTCGGCCATGGCGGGGGGGAGGACGAAGTAGGGATCGGTGATCCAGAGCCGGCGCTCCACGCCCACGGCCACGAACTGCTGGAGACGGTAGATGCGCGAGCGTCCGGGCTCGCCCTCCACCACGCGCACGGCCACGTCGCCGGCGGGCTGCACGTCCTCCGGGTCCGGGATCTCGTCCGGCGGCAGCGGGTCGCCGGCCAGCGACCAGGTGCGCGAGAAGGCGCGGTCGATGGTGGCCGCGACCGGGCCGCGGAAGTCGACCCCCGTGTCGCGCCAGGGGGGGATGCCGCGCTGCGGGTCGCCCGCCCACTCGTCGCCGATGCACATGCCGGCCACGGAGGCGTAGCGGCCGTCCACCGAGACGGTCTTGCGGTGGTCGCGGCGCAGGAAGTTGAGAGGGTCGTAGACGCGGGGCGGGGCGAAGGCGCGCACGTCCACGCCGGCGGCGCGGAAGGGCTTCCAGAAGCGGCGCGGGGTGGCCCAGCACCCCATCCAGTCGTAGAGCAGGCGGACGCGCACCCCGGCGCGGGCGCGCTCGCAGAGCACCTCGCGGAACTCGCGCCCCGTGCGGTCGTTGCGGAGGATGTAGTTCTCCAGGTGCACCCAGTTCGCGGCGCCGCGGATGGCGTCGAGCCAGGCGGCGAAGGCGCTGGTGCCGTCCACCAGCAGGCGGGCGGAGTTGCCGCGCACCTGCGAGGCGTCGGAGGCGCGCACCATGGCGCGCTCGGCGTAGCGCACCAGCGTGCGCATGGCCGTGGGGTTGCTCAGCGGGGCCAGGTCGCGCCGGCTGGGGGGAACGCTGAACGGGGCAGGGTCCATGCGAAAAATCTACCCCCGGTAGCGCAAACGTGCCACCGCGCTACCCCGCCGGCACCCGGCGCAGCGTCTCCGCCGCCTGGGCCACGTATCCCCCGCCGAAGAGGACGGCATGCACCAGCAGCGGGTAGAGCTGGTACACGCCGCGCCGCGCCTCGCGATAGCCGGGGCGCAGGGGCGCCGCCTCCGCGTACGCGGCGTGGAAGGCGGCGTCGAAGCCGCCGAAGAGCTCGGCCATGGCCAGGTCCACCTCGCGGTGGCCGCGGTAGACCGCGGGGTCCACCAGCGCGGGCCCTGCCGTGGTGGCGAGCACGTTCCCGCTCCACAGGTCGCCGTGCAGCAGCGAGGGGCCGTCCTCGCCGGCGGGGGCGAGGAGCCCGTCCAGCGCGGCGAAGAGGCGCTCCCACTCGCGCGCGCTCCCGGGCCGGCGCCCGACGTCGTGCGCCCGGCGGAGCTGCGGCTCCAGGCGGCGGGCGCGCCAGAACTCGGCCCAGCTCGCGGCCGGCTCGTTCGGCTGCGGGAGCGGGCCGATGAAGTTGTCCGCACCCCATCCCCATCCGCCGCCGTCCGGGCGGTGCAGGCGCGCCAGCCCCCTTCCCAGGCGCTCGGAGAAGCCGGGTGCACGCGGCGCCGGCTCCAGCCACTCCAGCGCGATCCACGGCGTCTCGTCCCCCAGCGCCAGCACGGCGGGGACACGGAGGCCGTCGCCGGCGGCGGCGCGGAGGGCGCCCAGCCCCTCGGCCTCGGCGGCGAAGAAGCCGGCGGGCGCGCGCAGGTTGTACTTGAG
>DASUNK010000298.1:0-6189 GCA_036277195.1 Longimicrobiaceae bacterium
GGGGTCGCCACCACGCTCCTCACGCACTCAGGACTCAGGACTCAGGACTGCGGTTGATCTGCTCCAGATACCCCGCGTAGTTCCGCCGCAGCTCGGCCAGCGAGTCGCCGCCGAACTTCTCCAGCACCGCCGCCGCCAGCACCAGGGCCACCATCGCCTCGCCCACCACCGCGGCGGCGGGGACGGCGCACACGTCCGAGCGCTCGCGCACCGCCAGCGCCGGCTCGCCGGTGCGCCGGTCCACCGTGCCGAGCGGCTGCATCAGGGTGGAGATCGGCTTCATCGCCCCGCGCACCACCAGCGGCTGCCCGGTGGTGATCCCCCCCTCCAGCCCTCCCGCGTGGTTCCCCGCGCGCGTGTACCCGCCCCCGGCGGCGTGCGCCGGGTCGCGGGCGATGGCGTCGTGCACCTGTGATCCGGGGCGCCCGGCCCCCGCGAAGCCCAGCCCGATCTCCACCCCCTTGATCGCCTGGATCGACATCACCGCCCCCGCCAGCCGGCCGTCGAGCTTCCGGTCCCACGACACGTGCGACCCCAGCCCGGCCGGCACCCCGCGCGCCACCACCTCGAACACCCCGCCCAGGGTGTCGCCCGCGCGCCTGGCCGCGTCGATGGCCTCGATCATCCGCCCCTCGGCCGCCGCGTCCAGGCAGCGCACCGGCGAGGGGTCCGCGGCGGCGTTGAGGTCGTCCGGGAGCGCCGCCGGAGGCTCCGCCGCCACCGCGCCGATGGCGACCACGTGGCTGCCGACGCCGATCCCCAGCTCCGCCAGCAGCCGCTTGGCCACCGCGCCCGCCGCCACGCGGGCGGCCGTCTCGCGGGCGCTGGCGCGCTCCAGCACGTCGCGGGCGTCGGCGCGGGCGTACTTGAGCACCCCCACCAGGTCCGCGTGCCCGGGGCGCGGCTGGAAGACCCGGCGCAGGGCCGCGTCGTCGGCGCCCTCCACCGGCGCGGGCGACATGGCCGCCGTCCAGTTCTCCCAGTCGCGGTTGCGCACCAGCAGCGCCAGCGGCGAGCCCAGCGTCTCGCCGTGGCGCACGCCGGAGAGGAGCTCGGCCCGGTCGCTCTCGATGCGCATGCGCCCGCCGCGGCCGTAGCCGCCCTGCCGGCGGCGCAGCTCGGCGTCGATCCAGTCCGCGCTCAGGGGGAGCCCCGCGGGCACGCCCTCGACCACGGCCACCAGGGCCGGGCCGTGCGACTCTCCCGCGGTGGTGAAGCGAAAGGCAGGCATCGGGGTCAAATAAACACCGGGGGTCCGGCGCGCGCCAGACCCCCGGTGGGGTGCCGCCGGAGCGGCAGGGCTACGGCTGCAGGTCCGCCGCGAACAGGTCCACGGCCACGATCCCGCTCGCCGTCACCCCGAAGAGGCGCAGGAGGAGCCCCGCCGGGTCGCCCGACCCCCGCGGCACCGCGATCAGCGCGCCGGTGATGGGCTCGCGCAGCACGATCCGCCGCCGCGAGTCGGAGTGGAAGGTGTCCACCACGTCGATGAACGGCACCCCGTTCTCCTCGCCCGAGATGAACGCCAGCCGCAGGTTGGGGTCGGTGCGGTTGTGGTCGGGGTGCAACGCCACCCCGCCCGCCGGCGCTCCCGTCTCCACCACCCCCTGCAGCCGCAGGTCGCGGTTGAAGAGGTAGCCCTCGCTGCCGCGCGCCGCCCCCAGCGTGCCGTCGGGGTTCAGCGCCAGCCCCACCACCCGCTCCGAGGCGTTGTTCACCAGGTCGAGGGTGTTCCCCACCGCCACGGTGTTGCCGCCCGCGTCCTCGCGGTAGGCGATGATCCGCCCCGGGGCCACGCCGCCCTCGCCGAAGGCCACGGTGCGCCGGTCGCGCGAGACCGCCACGAAGGTGGTGTCGGTCAGCGCGATCAGCGAGGGGTCGAGGTTGAAGTCCAGCACCGCGTCGAAGCCGTTGTCGGTCAGCCGCCGCTGGATGGTCTGGAAGCTCATGGTGTCGCCCACCGCGCCGGGGAAGCAGGTCGGCGCGGGGTCGCCCGGCCGGCGGTCGCACACCACCAGCTGGTCGGTGGAGGTGGTGGAGCCGCCGTAGGTGAACTTAAACACGTCCTCGGCCTCGCGCACCACGAACACCCCCGGCACCGAGCGCCGGGCGTAGTCGGCGAAGAGCCGCACCCCCAGCTCCGGTCGCGCGGGGTCGTACTCGCGCAGCGTCCCCGGCGTGGCCGCCGCGGTGGGCTTGGTGGAGTAGAGGAGCTTCCCGGCCAGCGTCTGCCCGATGAACTGCGGGCGGTCGCTGTAGTCGGTGCGCACGATCTCGAGCTTGATCAGCCCCGCGTCGTCCACGGTGAAGCGCACCGCGAAGAGCTCCACGTTGGGCGTCTCGATGCGGTCCGCCGGGTCCTCCGTGCTGGGGAGGGTGGCGCCCAGCGGGAGCCGGCTGATGGTGGTGCTCCCGCTGTTGGCGACGAAGAGGGTGGTCCCGCTATTGGAGATCCCCAGCCCCCACGGCTGCGACCCCACCCGGATGGCGGGGGCGAAGCTGAGCGAGTTGATCGGGAGCACCTCCACCCGGTTGCGGGAGAAGTTGGAGGCGAAGACCCGCACCCCGTCCGAGGCCAGGTCTGCGATCCGGTCGCCCGGGGTGGGGATCGGCACCGTGGTCCCGCGGGCGACCAGCACGTTCAGCAGCCGCCCCGCGCCGGCGGAGACCGTCACCCCGATCACCTGCTGGCAGGGGAGCGACTGCACCGTGTTGGGGGTGACGGCCGCGCCGCAGTTCCCCGCCCCGTCGCGGGCGTACGCCGTCACCTCGAGCGACAGCGTCATGGTGTCGCGCCCGGTGAGGCCGAGCTCGGCCAGGGAGAACTCGAGCGTGTCGGTGGCCCGGGTGGAGCGCCGCAGCAGGGCGGCCAGGGTGTCGGCGGTGGTGGTCGTGCGCCGGATCACCAGCATGCTGGCGCCGATGCTGTCCAGCCGCGTCTCGTCGCTCCCGGTCACGATCACCCGGATGGTGTCGCGCGTCTCCACGCGGTCCGGGGAGTCGACCGAGAACGACACCCGCGGGGCGGTCACGTCGGCCGAGGCGCCGGTGATGGCCACGTTCACCTCGCGCGACTGCCCCTGCAGCTGGCTCCCCGAGGTGGCCGTGGCCTGCAGCTCCAGGCTCCCCGTCGTCCCCGCCGGGATCGCCACCAGCACGGTGGTGTCGAGGGTGGCCCGCGCCACCGGGAGGTTCACGTCGATGGTGCTGGCCAGGGCGCCGGTGACGCTCAGCCGCACGCTGGAGATGAGGTCGGCCTGGTCCTCGGCCTGCAGCCGCACCTGCAGCTGCGTGCCGGCGGCGGCGGTGGTGTCGCGCGAGGGAGAGACGATCTCCACCCGCGGCCCGCCGATGTTGATCACCACCGTGTCGGCGTCCACGTTCCCCGCCGTGTCGGCGGCGGTCACCACCAGCAGCACCCCGCGCTCGGTGGCGTCCTCGTCGGTGGCCTCCAGGAAGCGCCCGATGACGGTGTCGCGCACCACCCGGCCGTCGGCCAGCAGGTCCACCGTCTTGGTGACGAAGCGCTCCACCCGCACCTGGGTCCCCAGGTTCGGGTCGCCGCGCAGGGCGAAGCCCTCGAAGGTCACCGACGCCAGCCGGCGCGAGTCGCTCACCCGCGCGGAGACGAAGGCCGCCTCGCCCACCGCGGAGGGGGCGCTGTCGGCGGGCTGCTCGATGGTGACGGTGGGCGGCGTGTTGTCCTCGCCCGACTGGGCGGGCGGACCGCCGACGAAGAGGTTGTCGCCCCCGCACGCCGCCAGCAGCGCGGCGAGCGCGAGAAGGCCGGCCCCGAGGGCCGCACGGGGGTGCGAACGAAGCATGGTCACGCGGTCCTTCCGCGAAGGGGTCCCGGCGGTCACGCCCCCGCCTCCACGATGTGGGGGGTCACCATGATCAGCAGGTCGCGCTTCACCTCCCGCTCGGTGGTGCGGCGGAAGAGCGCGCCCAGGTAGGGAATGTCCATCAGGAACGGGATCCCGGTGCGGGAGCTCGTCACCTCCGTCACCGTCAGCCCGGCGATCACCGCCGTCTCGCCGTCGCGCACCATCACCCGCGTGTCGCCCTGCTGCTGCAGGAAGGTGACGCCGATCTCGGTGGCCACCACCTGCGCGCTGGAGCGCTCCGCGTGGAGCTGGAGCAGGATGTGGCGGTCGTTGGTCACCTGCGGGGTCACGATCAGCCGGATCCCCGTCTCCACCAGCTCGGTGGTGGCGCGGGGCACGTTCAGCCCGGCGCCGCCGCCCGCTCCGCCCGCGCCCCCCTGCCCGGCCGCGCCGCCCAGGTCCACCACCCGCAGCGGGGTGCGCTCGCCCACCCAGATCTGCGCCTCGTGGTTGTTGGCCACCGTCACCGCCGGCGCCGCCTGGATGTCGGAGAGCTCCGCCGTCTGCAGCGCGTCGAGGAAGGTGATCAGGGTGTAGCGCCCCAGCACCAGCGAGGTCACCACCTGCAGCGCCGCCCCGGACACCCGGTTGTTGGCGTTCCCCAGCGCGGCGATCGAGTTGCCGCCGAGGGAGACCAGGTTGTCGTTGGTGAACTCGTCCGGGTCGTTGGGGTCCGGCACCGCCACCAGCTGGTTGAGCGAGTTCCCGCGCGAGTCCTTGAGGTCGTAGGTGATCCCCAGCTCCTCGGCGTCGGTGCGGTTGATGAAGACGATCTTGGCCTGGATGGAGACCTGCGGCGTGCGCACGTCCAGCTGCCGGAGCAGCGCCGCGAAGTCGGCCACCTTGGCCGGGATGTCGGTGACCACCAGCGTGTTGGTGGTGACGTTCGAGGAGATCGACCCCCGTTCGGTCCTCAGCGGCTCCAGGGTGGCGCGCACCTCCTCCACCGGGACGAAGTTCACCCGGAAGGTCCGCGTCTCCAGCGGCTCGTTCTGGTTGCGCTCCGCCAGCCGGTCGATGGCGTCCACCCGGATGATCCCGCTGGGGAGCTCCTCCGCCGCCAGCCCGTGGGCCTGCAGCAGCGCCCGCAGCGCCTCGTCCCAGGGCTGGTTGCGGAAGGTCACGTAGTCTACCCGCAGCCCCGCCACCTCCGCGCCGGGGACGATCGAGCGCCCCGAGAACTCCTGGAAGGTGGCCAGCACGTCGCGCATGTCCGTGTTCTCGAAGGTCACGGTGATGCGCCGCGCCTGGCTCTGCCGGGGCTCCTGCTGCGCCGGCTCGTCGCGGGGCGGGGCCACCTCGCCGGCGTCGGCGTAGCCGCCGCCCGCCCCGGTGGACCAGGCGGCGAAATCGCCCGCGCCCGTCTGCAGGGTGATGCGCAGCCCCTCGGGGACGCGGCTCACCCGGTACGAGGCGGCGCGCTCCAGGTCCACCACCACGCGCACCACGTCGGGGGCGTGCTGGCTGGTGCGCACCGACACCACCCCGCCGCGGTCGATGCCGTCGTAGCGGCGCTCCAGGTCGCTGGTGGCGTCCTGGATGTCCACCACCACCCGGGGCGGGCCGGAGAGGGCGAAGTCGTGCCAGGCCACCTCGCCGCCGGTGATCTCCACCGTCAGCTCGGTCCTCCCCTCGCGGCCCTCCAGGCGGAGGGCGGAGACGGACCCCGGGTCCGCGGCGCGCGGGGGCGCGGCGGCCAGGAGCGCGGGGGCGAGGAGGAGCGTTGCCAGCGTGCTGCGCGTCATGGTCTGGTTCCTCTGCGCTGGGACCCGTACCGCGGCGTCTGCGGATAGATGGAGCGCGGCTGCGGCTGCGGCTGCGCCGGCGTCGTCTGGCGCCGCGCCGGCCGCTCCGCCGCCGGGGCGGCCGGCTGGGGCTGCTGCGGCGGCACCACCTGGATCGGGACCGTCACCGTCTGCCCCGGCTGCACCGTGGGCGGGGCGCCCGCCCCGGCCGCCTGCTCCTGGGCGCGCTGCGACCGCCGCAGCGGGATGCTCTCCACCCGGCTGGAGCCGAAGTCGTCCACCCGCACGTCCACCTGGCGGGGGAGGATGCGCAGCACCGTCAGGTTCCCCAGGCGCTGCCCCACCCGCACCCGGTAGCGGCGCGCGCTGTCGCCCACGGCGAAGATGGCCATCGCCAGGCGCGGGTTGGCGCTGTACACCACCGAGGTCAGCCGCAGGTCCTCCACCCGCAGGCCGGCGTCGGCACGGCCGATCAGGGGCTGGAAGGGGTCCGGCCGCCCCCCGCGGGGGTAGGCGAAGACCTCGCGGCGGTAGGCGCTCACCCCCGAGGCGGCCTC
>DASUNK010000299.1:0-11031 GCA_036277195.1 Longimicrobiaceae bacterium
GCTCGCGCCGGCACCCGCGCGGCCTTCGCCCTCGCAGCGCTCGTCCTCGTCTCCGGCGGCTGCGCCAAGCAGGTCACCCGCATCTCCCCCGACCAGCAGATCGACCTCTCCGGCCGCTGGAACGACGTCGACAGCCGCGAGGTGGCCGACGCCATCATCGAGCAGAGCTTCGAGGCCGCGTACGGCCCCAGCTGGGCCGCGCAGTTCATGCAGGCCCACGGCGGCCGCAAGCCCACCGTCATCGTGGGCACCATCCGCAACCGCGGCATGGAGCACATCCCCGTCGGCACCTTCGTCAAGGACCTGGAGCGCGCCTACCTGGGGAGCGGGCTGGTGCAGGTGGTGGCCGCCCCCGAGGAGCGCGAGGAGGTGCGCGCCGAGCGGCTCGACCAGCAGGAGCACGCCACCGCCGAGACCCGCGCGCGGCTGGTGCGCGAGATCGGCGCCGACTACCTGCTGCAGGGCGACATCCACGCCATCGAGGACCGCGAGGGCGGCCGCCGCGTGGTCTTCTACCAGGTGGACCTGACGCTGGTGGACCTGGAGAGCAACGCCAAGACCTGGACCGGCCAGCACCGGATCAAGAAGTTCGTCGAGCAGCCCCGCTTCCGCCTGTGACCGCCGCCACGCACCCCGGAGGAGGCACCATGCAGCGCATCACCCTGGCGGCGGCGGCCGTCCTGGCCCTGGGCACGGCCGCGTGCGGGCCCCGCATGCAGCCGCTCCACCCGATCCAGCCCAACGGCGCCATCGTCCCCTCGCGCAGCGACGAGGCGGTGGCCCGCGCCGCCGCGGCCGGGCGCGAGGAGCGCGCCCGCCTGGCCGAGGAGCAGGACGAGGTGGCCGCCCGCGCCCTGGCCGGGTGCTCCCCCGCCGTCTGCGACGCCCTGGCCCGCGGCGAACTGGCCGTCGGCATGACCGAGGCGCAGGTGCTGGCCGCCACCCGCTCCTCCGCCGCGGCGTGGGAGACGCGCGGCGGCGGCGCCGTCACCACCCTCGCCGCGCGCGACCCGGTGCACGCCCCCGCCGACGCGGTGGCCGAGGTGGCGTACGTGACGCTGGAGAACGGCCGCGTGCGGAGCTACGCCTACCGCGAGCCGCAGGGCTACCGGCTGGTGCGCTCGGCGGAGGAGGCCGCCCCCGAGGCGCAGGCCCGCGCCCGCGCCCGGGCGCTGCTGCGCGAGGGCGACGACTTCGCCCTGGCCGGCGACTTCGTGCGCGCCCTGGACCGCTACGACCGGGCGGACGTCATCAGCCCCGACGACCCGGAGACCACGCTCCGCATCGCCCGCGCCCTCGACAAGCAGCTGCGCCCGGTGGAGGCGCTGGTCCGCTGGCGCCTCTTCCTGCACCAGCTGGAGATCGAGAAGATCCGCGCCTACGGCGAGGTGTACGCCGGGATGGCCGCCGCCATCGCCGAGGCGCGCAGCCGCATCATCGTGCTCGAGCGCCAGCGATGAGACGCCGCGCCCTGCCGCGCCTGCTGGTGGCCGCCGCCCTGGCGGCGGCGCTCCCGGCCTGCGCCGGGGCGGGGCGCCACTACCCGCCCCGCCCCGACCCGGGGTCGCTCCCGGAGGGCTCGCCCCTCCTCAGCCGGACGCTGGACGACACCGACGCCTGGCTCCGCCACTACCTGATGGTGGGGCACCCCGACAGTGCGCTCCTCCTCCTGGACCGGGGCTCGCGGGTGCGCCCCCGCGACGAGCTCGTCCGCCACCTGCAGCTGGGGGTGGTGCTCCACCACGCCGGCCGCTGGGAGGAGAGCAACGCCGCCTTCGCCTGGGCGGAGGACGAGGCGGATTCCCGCTACACCCGGAGCCTCACGCAGGCCGCGGGCGCGCTGCTGGTGAACGACGCGGCCATCGCCTACACCCCGCCCCCGGCGGAGATGGCGATGATCCCCTACTACCGCATGCTCAACTACCTGGCGCTGGGCGACGCCGACGCCACCCTGGTGGAGGCGCGCAAGGCGGGCGCCTACCTGGAGCGCCTGCGCACCGGCGCCGGGGAGCCCTGCGTGGGCGAGGGGTTCGTGCAGTACCTGGCGGGGCTGGTCTACCGCGGCGCCGGGGAGCCGAGCGACGCGCTGGTGGCCATCCGCCAGGCGGAGCGGGCCTTCGACGCCTGCGCCGGCCGGGACGCCTCGGGCGCCCCGGCGGCGCTGGGGGCGGACCTGCGGCTCGCCGCGCTGGAGGCCGGCGTGGGCGAGGTGGCCGACGCGGCGGCGCAGCGCTACCCGCTGGCGTCGAACCCGGTGGATCCGGAGGCCGGCGAGCTGGTGCTGCTGGTGGAGCACGGCTGGGTGGCGCACCGGGCGCACCGCGACATCCACGTCCCCGTCTATCCCGAGGAGATGGAGGGGGTGGAGGGCGACGACGAGGCCGACGCCCCGGTGGCCGAGGCGGCGGCGCGCATCACCACGCGGCTGCTGGCCAACCTGGCCGAGCAGCGGCACCACGGCTACGCGCTCGACGAGCTCCCCGAGTTCCAGGTGGCGGACGCGCTGGCCGGCGCCTACGTGATGAAGCTGGCCTGGCCGGTGTACCGGCTGGAGGCGTGCGCCCCGGCGCGGGTGCGGGTGACGGTGGACGGCCGCGAGGCCGAGGCCTCGGTGGCGGGCGACCTCTCCTCGGCGGTGGTGCGGCGCTTCCAGCGCCAGCGCGCCGCCATGCTGGGGCGGCTGGTGGCCCGCGGGGTGGCCAAGTACCTGGTGTCGCGCGAGGTGGAGAAGAAGGCGGAGAAGGAGGGCGGCGAGTTCGCGGGGTGGGTGGCGGGGCGGCTGGCCAACGTGGCGGGGAACTACCTGGAGCGGGCCGACACGCGCAGCTGGTCGCTCCTCCCGGACCGCATCTCGGTGGTGCGCCTCACCCTCCCCGCGGGCGAGCACGCCATCCGCATCGAGGTGCTGGGCCCCGACGGCGCCGTGGCCGAGACGGTGGAGCTGGGGACCGTCACCCTGCAGCCGCGCGGCACGCTGGTGCTGAACCGCCGGGTGTGGGGGGTGGAGATGGGCGATCCCGGGCGGCTGGCCGCCGCGCTGCAGGCCGAAGGAGAGACGCAGTGAGCCGCCGGGGACGGGCGCTCCTGCTCCTCCTCCTCCTGGCCGCGGGGTGCTCGCTCCCCCGCCCGGGGACGGGGACGTACACCCGGCGGGGGGTGGCGCCCGCGGGGGCCGTCTTCTGCGCGCGGCAGCTGGTGGAGCGGCTGGGCTACGCGGTGGTGGCGGACGATCCGGGACAGGAGCGCTTCCGCGCCGTGCGCCAGCTTCCCCCGGAGGGCATCGACCAGCCGGCCTCCACCGGGACCCTGGCGGTGAGCCTGGAGGAGGACGAGCGGGTGCGCGAGCTGCTGGTGGTGCAGGCCACGCGCGTCTCCCGCGGCTTCGCGGTGCGGCGCCCCGGCCAGCCCAACCCGCCCGAGGGCGGCTACCCGCAGCCGCTGCCGCCCACCGGGCGCGACACCTTCCCCGGGAGCGGGCGGAACAACCCGCGCCCCGGGCAGGTGCTCCCGCCGGGGCAGGTGGCGCTCGACGCCGCCGAGGTGGTGGACCGCTGCGCCGACGGGCTGAACCCGGCCTGACCCCGCCGGAGGCCGCAAGCAGCGAGGCCCCGCTCCATGCCGGAGCGGGGCCTCGCGCGTTTCGCCTGCCGTGGCGGCGGTCACATCCCGCTGTAGGGGGCGAAGCAGGAGACCATGATGATCGGCACCATGGGGATGGAGAGCACCCCCAGGAGCCAGAGGATGATCTCCCAGGTCTCGTAGTCCTCGTGGACCACGACCTTCTGGGGCTCGGGCTTCTGCTCGACGTTGATGTCAGCCATGGTCGCGTCTCTCGCGTTGCTCGGCGTCCGCTCCGGGGCGGGAGTATAGCGCGCCCGGGCTCAGGGCGCCAGCCCGCGGTAGAAGGAGGCGGCCACCCGCGGGGCGAAGGGGGTGAGGGGGCGCGACTGGTCGCCCAGGAGCCACTCCAGCTCGATCTCCTCCAGCGCGCCGATGAGCATGCGCCGGGCCAGGGGGATGTCGGCCCCCTCGCGCAGCTCGCCGCGGCCGCGGGCGCTCTCCAGCAGCTCGTCGATGGCGCCGGCGTACTGCTTCAGCACGTCGCGCACGGCGCCGCCGTAGAACTTGCTCGACTGGCGCGACTCCAGCAGGAGCACGGTGGCCAGCGACGGCTCCGCCTCGATGCTGCGGAACTGCAGCTCCACGAAGCGGGCCAGCCGCTCCTGGAAGGGGAGGTCCGAGGGGAGGACGTCGCGGGCGGAGGCGCAGAACTCGTTGACCTTCTCGCGGAAGGCGGTGAGGAGGAGGTCGTCCTTGCCGTCGAAGTAGAGGTAGATGGTGCCCTCGGCCACGCCGGCGCCGGCGGCGATGTCGCGGATGCGGGCGGCGAAGAAGCCGTGCTCCGCGAACACCCGCACGGCGGAGTCGAGGATGGCGCGGCGGCGCGCCTCGCGCGGCTCGGTGAGTGGGCGCTCATTCATGCAGCGGGAAGATAGCGTGCGGACCGCGAAACGACGAGGGCCGGGGCATGCCGCCCCGGCCCTCGCCGCGCACCGAGCCACTCAGGACTCAGGACTTAGGACTCAGGACTTCCGTCCTAGAAGCCGGGCTGGAAGGCGAACTCCCAGTGCCACCCGGTCGGCCGGTCGAAGGCGTTCACGTACACCGCCTCCACGATGATGTAGCCGAACAGGTTCACCCGCGCCCCCACCCCGCCGCTGGTGAAGAAGCCGCGCTCGTCGGGCGCCTCCTGCACCCCGCGCCGGAACACCGGGCTCGCCTTCACCTCCTCGCCGCCGAGGGTGTTCACCTGCCCCCAGGCGCTCCCCGCGTCGAGGAAGGCGATCCCCTCGATCGGCGGCAGCCCCAGCGAGTTCCCCACCACCAGCTGGCGGAAGAGCGGGAAGCGCAGCTCCAGGTTCGCCACCCCCACCCGCGTGCCGAAGAGCTGCTCCAGCACCCGGCACTCCTCGCCGCCCGTCGCATTGTCCGCGATCTCGTCCTCGCAGGCGTCGCGCACGCTCCCGTGGGCGTAGCCGCGCATCAGGAAGGGGTACCCCACGAAGAGGTCGCGGAAGATCCCCTCGTCGCGCCCGTAGCGGCCGAAGTGGTAGCCGCGCACCGCCAGGGTGAAGGGGCGCAGGAAGAAGTAGCGCCGGTAGTCGGCCGTGGCCTGCACGAACCGCAGCTCGCCCATGGTGGGCGACACCTCGAAGCGGTAGCGCTGTCCCGCGAAGGGCGAGGTGTACGAGTACACCGTGTTGTCGTACACCAGCGCCGCCTGCGCCTCGCCCAGGTTCCACGACCCCAGGTCCTCCTCCGAGGTCTCGAAGGCGACCGGCCCCGCGTATCCCTGGAACACCCCGTTCACGAACACCGGCTGGTAGAGGTACTCGCGGATCTGCACGTCCTGCGACAGGCGCCGCACCCCGGCCGCCACCTCCACCCGCTGCACGGTCGAGAACGGGTACTGGATCAGCCCGGTCAGGCTGGTGTCGAAGAGGCGGATGATGAGCAGCTGGTCGCGCAGCACGTTCTCGTTGAGGTCCTCCACCTGCCGCCGCCCCAGCGCGATGTACGGGATGCGCTGCGCCGCCACCCCCCAGTTCCAGCGGTTGCGCCGGTTGATGTAGACCGTGCTGAAGCCGATCTCCTCGATCTGCCCCTGCGCCTGCACCGCGCCGTACACGGTGTGGTAGCCCAGCTGGTCGCTGAAGATGCCGCTGATGCCACCGTAGATGCCGCCGCGGTTGTACGGCCCGGCGCTGGTGGAGACGCCCACCGCCGGCTGCCCCAGGTAGTCGAGCGAGAGCCGCGCCCGGTACGGCGCCACCGCGTACGACTCGTCCGCGTTCGGCTCCGGGAGCCCCAGGTTCGGGTCGCGCAGCGCGGTCAGCACCCGGTTGTACGCCGGCTCCGGCGGCCGCGGCGAGGGCGGGAGCAGCGCCGGCACCGGCGCCCCGTTGGCGGCCAGCTGCACCGTCTCGGGGGGGGAGCCCGCCAGCTCCGCGGGGTTGTTGATGGTGTAGATGTTGAACCCGTTCTGCTCGTACGCCGCGAACACCAGCCGGTCCGCCCCGGTGGCCGAGGAGATGGCCGGGCTCAGGTCGGTGATCCCGCTCACCCCGGTGAAGAGGTTGGTCACCTGGGTGAGCTCGCCCGACGCCACCGCCAGCCGGTAGACGTTGGGGATCCCCGAGCGGTCCGAGATGAAGAAGAGCGCCGAGCCGTCGCGCGCCCACGCCGGGTTGGAGTTCCGCCCCTGCGCCATGGCCGGCAGCGTGCGGATCTGCCCGCTGGCCAGGTCCATCAGCACCACCTGGTAGTTCCCGAAGGTCAGCCGCTCGAAGTCCGTCCCCGGGTCGCGCACGAAGGCGACCGTCCGCCCGTCGGGCGAGAACTGCGGGTGCAGGTCCGCGTTGCGGTCGTCGGTCAGCCGCCGCGCCTGCCCCGTCGCCACCTCCAGCGCCCACAGGTCCGTCACCCCGCCGCTGCTCCCGCTGAAGACGATGGTGTTGCCGTCGGGCGACCAGGTGGGGTTGGTGATCTCGCTCACCTCCGGCACCGGGTACTCGCGCAGGATGCGGGCGCGGTCCACGTCGAGCACCACCACCACGTCGCGCGCCTTGCGCAGCGCCGGGAAGGCGAAGCGCCGCTGGTCCGGCGACCAGGTGCCGGACGAGTTGATCCAGCGCAGGGAGCCGAAGTGCGGGTCGAAGGCGGTGCCCTTCACCAGCCGCCGCTGCACGCGCCCCGTCTCGGCGTCGGCCACGTACAGCTCCACGTCCAGGAAGTCCAGCTCGGAGATGAAGACGATGCGCCGCCCGTCGGGCGACACCGAGGGCGCCACGTTCAGCCGGCCGCCCTTCCCCTTCTGGGTGAGGAGCGGGCGCGCCTCCTCGCGCGCCTCGCGCCGCTCGGTGAGGAGGGGGAGGTAGGTGCGGCGGATCGCCGTCTGCCAGTCCTCCACGATCTCCTCCAGCGGGGTGTTGAGGATGCGCTGGAAGGCGTCCTCGTACGGCACCCCCTGCCCCACCTGCTTCAGGATCTGCCCGATGGAGGCGTCGCCCCAGCGCCCGCCGATGTAGGCCCAGAACGCCTGCCCCCAGCGGTAGGGGAAGTAGCGCGGGTCGAAGGTCAGCTGCTCCAGCGAGGGGAGCCGGCCGGTGAGCGCCGCGTCGCGCAGCCACATGGAGGTGTGCGGGTCCACGGGCCCCACCGAGAGGTACTCGGCCATCCCCTCCACGAACCAGCCGGGGACCTGGAAGCGCTGCGAGGCCTCCACCAGTCCCGCCCCGGCGCGCCCGAAGCCGGTGATGTCGTACTGGAAGGCGTGCACCAGCTCGTGCCCCACCACGTGGTCCGTCTCCTCGTAGGAGTGGGCCATGGGCATGATGATGCGCTGCTTGAACACCTCGGTGGCGCCGCCGGTGCTCTCGTCGATCTCGCCCCCCAGCACGGCGGTCTGCTGGAAGTGCGGGTGGCTGGCGTAGAGGATGAACTGCTGCCGCGACTCGAACTCGTAGTCGAGCACCCGCGAGAAGCGGGCGTACCAGCGCTCGACCATGCGCGAGACGTCGCGGGCGGCCTCCTCCTCCTCCGGGTAGAAGTAGACGTCGAAGTGCGGCGTCCGGAGCACCCGGAAGTCGAAGGTGCGCCACTGCACCTTGTTGCGTCCGAAGTACTGGGCGGCGAGGGGCTCGGGGACGGCCGCGGCCGCGAGCGTTGCCAGACCGAGCGCCGCAACCAGCCCTGCGGACCTGCGGGTCAGCGTGAACATGGGGGGTCCTCCACCGTCCAGTTGAGAGATGAGACTGCTCCGGACCGTCACCCCGGGCCAGGTACGGCACAACGCGCAATCCCCCGTCCTTCTGACGCGGCGGCCGCCGCGCCCGGACGCGAGCTACACCCTGGATTCGACGCCGCGTGTGTGCTACATCACACCTGGCGGCGCCGGAGTGTTCCGCGGGTCGCAAGACTCGCGCCCCGTGCGGCGCGGCCCGGGGCCGTGGTCCGCCCCTTGCTCCCGCCGACGGCGGTGTAGCGCGGCGGGGCAGCGCGGCTGGCGGCGATACAGGAGGAGGGCGGAGGTGGCGGCAGTGGAACCGACCGACAGGGAGGAGCGCGTGGAGCGAGCGGAGCGTGCGCTGCACGCCTACCGTGAGCGGCGGCGGCGCCGCCGGGCGGAGGACACCTACTTCGGCAGCGCCGAGTGCCTGCTCCCGGGGGTGGAGGGCGGGCTGGACGCGGAGGCCCTCTCGCGCCGGCGCATCGACGTGGTGGGCGAGGCGGTGGCCGAGGGGATGAGCCCCGCGCTGGCCGAGATGCTCTACGACGTGGCGCGCGAGGAGGGGCTGGACCCGGTGCTGGCGCTCGAGCTGGTGCGGAGCGGGCTGGGGGTGTGCCCGCCGGAGGAGGGGGTGGGGAGCGCCCCCGCCGCGCCCGCCACCGACAAGTACCGCCCCGAGTGGCTGCAGCCGCCGGTGCCCACCGACGAGGTGCTGCGCGAGCGCATGCTCCGCCTCTCCTTCCGCCGGCTGCGCGGGATGCTGGAGGCGCACGCGCAGCCGGACGAGGCGTTCCGGGCCTTCGCGCGCGAGCCGGACGTGGGCGCCTTCGGGTACTGAGCCATGACCGAAGCCGAAGCTCCCGTCGCCTCCTTCGCCGCCCTCGGCCTGGCCGAGGACGTGCTCTCCACCCTCGACGCCCTGGGCTACGAGGAGCCCACCCCGATCCAGGTGCACGCCATCCCCCTGCTGCTGGCGGGGCGTGACGTGCTGGGCCGCGCCGCCACCGGCACCGGGAAGACGGCCGCCTTCGCCCTCCCCCTGGTGCAGCGCGTGGACGCGGACCGGCGCGGGGTGCAGGCCCTGATCATGACCCCCACCCGCGAGCTGGCCGTGCAGGTGGCCGAGGCCACCCACCGCTACGGCTCGCGGCTGGGGGTGAGCGTGCTGGCCGTCTACGGCGGGCAGGCCATCGACCGGCAGCTGCGCGAGCTGCGGCGCGGGGTCAACGTGGTGGTGGGCACCCCGGGACGGCTCCTCGACCACCTCCGCCGCGGCTCGCTCGACCTCTCCACCGTGGGCTACCTGGTGCTCGACGAGGCCGACGAGATGCTGGACATGGGGTTCATCGAGGACATCGAGGCCATCCTCGAGGCGACCCCCGCCGAGCGGCAGACCGCCCTCTTCTCCGCCACCTTCCCCCCGCGCATCGCCGAGCTGGCCGGGCGCCACATGCGCGACCCGGCGCGCGTCACCGTCGAGGCGCAGAAGCTGGAGACGCCGCTGGTGCGGCAGGTGGCGTACACGGTGCCGCGCCCGTACAAGCTGGAAGCGCTGGGGCGCATCCTCGACCTGGAGGCCCCCCAGTCCGCCATCGTCTTCTGCCGCACCCGCAACGAGGTGGACGAGCTCACCGAGGCGCTGGGAGTGCGCGGCTACCGCCCCGAGGCGCTGCACGGCGGGCTCAACCAGGTGCAGCGCGACCGGGTGATGAAGCGCTTCCGCGAGGGGACGGCGGACCTGCTGATCGCCACCGACGTGGCGGCGCGCGGGCTGGACGTGGAGCACGTGAGCCACGTGGTGAACTACGACATCCCGCAGACCCCCGAGGCGTACGTGCACCGCATCGGGCGCACCGGCCGCGCCGGGCGCGAGGGGACCGCCGTCACCCTGGTGCAGCCCCGCGAGCTCTTCCTGCTGCGGGCCATCGAGCGGCTGGTGGGGCGGCGCATCGAGCAGGCGCGGGTGCCCACCGCGGCGGACCTGCGCGCCCGCCGGCTGGAGCTGCTGCGCACCGCCATCCACGAGACGCTGGTGGAGGAGGAGTTCGAGCCCTACCTGGAGGCGGTGCGGGCGCTGGCCGAGCAGTTCGACCCGCTGGAGGTGGCGGCCGCCGCGGCCAAGCTGGCCGCCGACGCCACCCGCGGCGAGGAGCCGGAGAGCGAGATCGAGATCCCCCAGTGGGAGCAGCGCGACCGCGAGCGTCCCGCGCGCGGCGACCGCGGCGAGGGGCGGGGGCCGCGCGGGCGGCAGGACCGCTACGACGGCGGCGGCGGCCGGCGCGGGGAGCGCGGCGGCGGGGGGATGACGCGCCTCTTCATCGGGGTGGGGCGGCGGCGGGGGATCCGCCCGGGCGACATCGTGGGGGCCATCGCGGGCGAGGCGCAGATCCCGGGCGGGAGCATCGGCGCCATCGAGATCGCGGACCAGTTCACCCTGGTGGAGGTGCCGGAGGAGCACGCGGAGCAGGTGATCCGCGCCCTGAGCCGCGCCACCATCAAGGGGCGCCCCGCGCCGGTGCGCCGCGCGCGCGACTGAGTCAGGGGTCGCTGCAGTCGCGCTGGTAGCCGCAGTTGGGGCAGACCACCTTGCAGTTGCGCTCGAACATCACCGCCCCGCACCGCTCGCAGCGGTGCGCCTCCGCCGGCTTCGGCGGGGGAGGCGGAGGCGCCGGCTGCATCGCCTCAGTCGGGGTCGCCCACGCGGCGCTGCACCTCCTCCAGCACCCGCCGCGGGTCGCACGGCTTGGAGAGGTAGCCGTCGCACCCCGCGTCCACCGCCCGCTTCCCCACCGAGCCGTACGGGTGCGCCGTCACGATCACCACCGGGATGTCGCCGGTGCGGGGATCGCTCTTGAGCTGCGCCGTGGCGCGGATGCCGTCCATCCCCGGGACGGAGACGTCCATCAGGATCAGGTCGGGGTGGAACTCGCGCGCCGCCTTCACGGCGTCCATCCCGTTGTCGGCCGCCAGCACGCGGTAGCCGTGGTGGTGCAGGTACATGGCGTGGATCGCCCGCATCTCGAGCTGGTCTTCGACGATGAGGACGGTCTTGGCGCCCGGGCTGCGCGGGTGCTCCAGGATCTGCGGCATCGGCGGCTCTCCTCCCCTGCGATGAACAGCATGCCGGCCCGCCGCGCGCCGGGCAAAGGGCGCGCGCGGCCGGTCCCATCGGTAAGACGTTCCACGGGAAAGTGGTACGGTAGCAGATCGACTACCCCGCCCCCGGCTGATTGATCCCGCGG
>DASUNK010000300.1:0-3171 GCA_036277195.1 Longimicrobiaceae bacterium
CGCGTGGTGCCCCCCGGCGGCGACGCGCGCTACCTGCGCCACCGCGCGCTGGGCGTGCTCCCCATGCCGGCCGACGTGCGCGAGTCGCTCGCCCTGCTGGGGATGGAGCGCTGCGGCGCGCTGGCGGAGCTCTCCGCCGCCGACGTGGAGCTGCGCTTCGGGTCGGCGGGGCTGCGCGCCTGGCGCCTGGCGAACGGGGTGGACCCGCGCTGGCCCTTCCGCCCCCCCACCCCCGGGGTGGCCGCGGCCGAGCTCGAGCTCGACCCGCCGGTGGAGACGCTGGAGCCGCTGCGCTTCGTGCTCCCGGGGCTGGTGGAGGCGGTGACGGGGCAGCTCGCCGGGCGGCAGCGCGTCCCCGCGCGGCTGAAGCTGGTGCTGCGCCTGGACGGGGCGGACGACGAGGAGCGCGAGGTGCGCCCCGCCCGCCCCACCGCCGAGCCGCGCGTGCTGGCCGACCTCTGCCGCCGCGCCGTGGAGGACGCCCCGCCGCCGGCGCCGCTGGCGGGCGTGCTGCTGGAGGCGGTGGAGGAGGCCGCCGCCCGGGCGGACCAGCTCGACCTCTTCCAGGCCCCCGCCCCGGACCCCGGCGCCCTGCACGCCGCCCTCCTCCCCGTCTTCGCCCGCTGGGGCGACGGGGCGCTGAGCGCCGCCGTGCGCCACGGCGCCCACCTCCCCGCCGAGCACGCGGCCTGGGTGCCCCGGGGGAGCGCCGGGATCGCCGCCTTCGCCGGGGCGGGCGCACCCCCGGCCGGGGAGGAGGAGGGGCCGGCCGCCGCCCAGCTCCCCCTCTGCCTGCGCCGCCTCCCGGAGCCGCGCCCGGTGCGGGTGCGCGAGGACGCCGAGCGCCGTCCGGTGGACCTGGACCTCCAAGTGGCGCTTCGAGCCGGGTTTGGCGGCGGCGGCGGGAGTTTTCCACCGGGGCTGTGGAAAACCCGGGCCGAGGGACCGGAGCGCATCTCGGGGGGATGGTGGTCGCTGGGGGCGGCCCGGGAGTACTGGCGGGTGGAGTCGGCGGACGGGTGGCTGGGGCTGGTCTACCGCGACGCCGCCTCCGGCGGCTGGTACCTCGAGGGGTGGTACGATTGACCCCGCCCGAGGCGCGAACTCGAAGTCGCATTCGGTGCGCCGTGCTCACAAGTGACTGGGAATAAAGGGATTTACGCCGAGCTGCATTGTCACAGCGCGTTTTCGCTCGGTGACGGTGCCGCAACGCCGGAGGCGCTGGCCGCGCGCGCCGCGGAGCTCGGCTACCGCGCGCTGGCCCTCACCGACCACGACGACCTGGGGGGCGCCGTCCGCTTTTCGCGCGCCTGCTCCGAGGCCGGTATCACCCCCCTGCTCGGCGCCGAACTGACCCTGGCGGACGGCTCCCATCTCACGCTGGTTGTGGAAAACTCCGTGGGATGGCGGAACCTGTGCGCCCTCCTCACCGCGGCCCGCCTGGAGGCCCCGCGGGGCGAGCCGGGGGTGCCCTTCGACCTCCTGGCCGCGCGGGCGGAGGGGCTCCTCGCCCTCTCCGGCTGCCCGCGGGGGCGGGTCCCCGCGCTGCTCCTGCAGGGGGAGCAGCGCGAGGCGCGCGCGCACGCCGGCCGGCTGCGCGAGGCCTTCGGCGAGCGCTTCCACCTGGAGCTGTGGGACCACCGCACCCACGGCGAGGCGGCGCTCTGCGCGGAGCTGCTGGAGCTGGCGCGGGCGCTGGACCTCCCCTGGGTGGTGACCAACGACGTCCACTACGCCGACCCGGCCGGCCGCGCCGTGCACGACCTGCTGACCTGCGTGCGCCGCCAGGTGACGCTGGACGAGGCGCACCGCCGGGGCTGGCTCCGCCCCTCGGCCGAGTGGTGCCTGCAGCCCCCCGGCGAGGTGGCCCGCCGCTGGAGCGCCCGCCCGGAGGGGGTCCGCCGCACCCTGGAGATCGCCGAGCGCTGCGGGGGCTTCCGCCTGCTGGAGGAGCCGCCCCCGCACCCGCCCTTCGCCCTCCCGCCGGGGTGGGACTCGGCCGACGCCTTCCTGGCCCACCTGGCCCGCGCCGGGCTGGCGGAGCGGCTCCCCGAGGCCGGCGAGCGGCACCGGGGGCAGCTGGAGCACGAGCTGCGCGTCATCCGCGAGGTGGGGATGGCCGAGCACTTCCTGGTGGTGTGGGACATCTGCCGCTTCTCGCGCGGGGCGGGGATCCTCTGCCAGGGGCGCGGCTCCGCGGCCAACTCCCTGGTCTGCTACGCCCTGCGGGTGACGGCGGTGGACCCGGTGGCCAGCCATCTCCTCTTCGAGCGCTTCCTCTCCGCCGAGCGTCCGGAGCCGCCGGACATCGACATCGACTTCGCCGCCCACGACGACCGCGAGCGGGTGCTGCAGTACGTCTACGAGACGTACGGGCGCGGCCACGCGGCCATGGTGTGCACCCACGTGGAGTACCGCGGCCGCTCCGCCCTGCGCGACGCCATGCGCGTGCTGGACTTCCCCGCCGCCGCGGCGGACTGGCTGGCCAAGCGGCTCGACGGCCACGCCAGCGCGCAGATGGCCGCCGAGTGGCTGGAGAAGGGGGACGGCAAGGCGCTGCGGGTGCTGGGGCTGGACCCGGCGGAGCCCCGCGCCCGAGCGCTGGTACGGCTGGTGGCCGGGCTCGACTCGCTCCCCCGCCACCGCGGCATCCACAGCGGCGGCTTCGTCCTCTCCGGCACGCCGCTGGGCGAGCGGGTGCCGATCGAGCCCGCCTCCATGCCGGGGCGCACCGTCATCCAGTGGGACAAGGACGACTGCGCCGACCTGCTGGTCCCCAAGTTCGACCTGCTGGGGCTGGGGATGCTGCGCCTGCTGGGCGAGTGCGTGCAGCGGGTGCGCGAGTGGCGCGGGGTGGAGGTCGACCTCGGGCGCCTGCCGCTGGACGACCCCGCGGTGTACGCGCAGGTCTCGGCGGCCGACACGGTGGGGCTCTTCCAGATCGAGAGCCGGGCGCAGGCCAACTTCCTCCCGCGGCTGAAGCCCACCTGCTTCTACGACATCGTCATCAGCGTGGGCGCCATCCGCCCCGGCCCCATGCTGGGCGGGCAGGTGAAGGAGATGCTGGCGCGCCGCCGCGGACAGGCGCCCACCGAGTATCCCCACCCGGACCTGGAGGAGGTGCTGGAGCGCACCCACGGGCTGGCCCTCTTCCAGGAGCAGCTGATGCGC
>DASUNK010000301.1:0-8215 GCA_036277195.1 Longimicrobiaceae bacterium
CCCGTGGCGGAGGCGTGGCTCCCGGGCGGGATCGCCCTGCGGGTGCTGGCGCTGGCGGCGGGGGTGCCGGCGGTGACGGCGCTCTGCTTCGGGGTGGCGCCGGCCGGCGCCGGGCTGCGGCGGAACCTGCACGCGGCGCTCACCGTGGGCGAGCGCGCCACGGCCGGGCGGTACGAGGGGGAGATGCGCCGCATCCTGGTGGTGGTGCAGTTCACCGGGTCGATGGTGCTGCTGGTGGGCGCGGGGCTGCTGCTGCGGGCCGCGGCGCCGCGGCAGGACGCCGCCGGCCCCGGCTTCGACCCGAGCGACACGCTCACCCTGCGGCTGGACGTGCCCGCCGCGGGCGCGTACGCGGACCCCGCCCGCCGCGCCGAGCTGTACCTGGAGGTGCTGGAGCGGCTGGCGGCCGTCCCCGGCGTGCGGGCGGCCGGCGTGGCCAGCCCCGACGCCTGGCTGGGGATGGGGCCGGCGCAGCCGGTGACGGCCTACTGCGGCATCTGCTACGACGGCAGCATTGCCACTCCCATCATCAAGCGCGACGCGCGCCACCTCTCCGTGGGCCCCGGCTGGTTCAGCGCGCTGAAGGTGCCCCTGCTCGCCGGCCGCGAGTTCACCGCGGCGGACCGGGCGGGTGCCGAGCCGGTGGCGGTGGTCAGCCGCCAGGGGTGGTACCGGCTCTTCATGGGCACCCCTGCGGTGGGGAAGCGGCTGCGCTTCGGCGACGTCTACTACCGGGTGGTGGGGATCGTGGACGACGTGGCGGCGACCGGGCCGGGCTCGCTGGAGGCGCCCCGGCCGGCGGTGTACTTCTCGGCGCTGCAGCACCCGCCGCGTGTGCTGGACGTGGCCGTGCGCACCGCGGGCGACCCGGCGGCCCACGGCGCCGCGGTGGCGGCGGCGATCGCGGGGGTGGAGCCCCGGGCCGCCCTCTCGGGGCGGATGGCGATGGCCGAGCGGCTGGAGCGCCACCGCGCGCCGCTGCGCTGGTTCGCGTGGGTGATGGCGGTGGTGGCGGGGGCGGCGCTCCTGCTGGGAGGCGGCGGGCTGTACGGGGTGATGGCGTTCGCGGTGGCGCGGCGCACGCGCGAGATCGGGGTGCGGGTGGCGCTGGGCGCGCGCCGCGGTGACGTGATCCGGATGGTGGTGGGGCAGGCGCTGCGGCTGGTGGCGCTGAGCGTGTTCGCGGGGTCGCTGGGAGCCGTCAGCCTGGGGGTGGAGCTGCGCCGCTTCTTCCCCGGGCTCCTCCCGGTGAACCCCTGGGTGCACCTGGGGGTGGCGCTGCTGCTGACGGCCATCGCCCTGGCGGCGACCATCATCCCGGCGCGCCGCGCCGCCTCCGTGGACCCGATGACGGCGCTTCAGGCGGCGTAATCTGCACACTCCGATCGTTCGGCTTGTCCATTTTATCTCTCCATACTATCCTCCACTCGCTCCGGCGCGATCGGCCCGGGCGAGTGGCCGGGAGACGATGCGTCTTTACAAAAACCCATCGCTGGGTTATCTTATGCCGACCGTGCTCCGCGTGGACGGCTTCGCCGTGCGCATCCTCACGGACGATCATCCGCCTCCCCACGTCCACGTGGTCAAGGCGGGTGAGAAGTGCAAGATCGAGATCGGCACGCTGATCGTCTCGCACGTCATCGGGATGCGAGCCAGCGACCTCGTACGCGCGCTGGAGATCGTGGAGGAGCACCGCTGGTTCCTCTGGCAACGATGGAGGCAGATCCACTATGGCCAAAACTCCGACAGCCGCTGAGGTCCGCGCCGCGCGGAAGCGCGCCCGCGAAGAGGCAGCCGTGGAGCCCCGTGCGCAGGGGGCGTGGTTCGACACCGGGCTCGGGATCGTGCTCGTGAAGCTTCGGAACGGGTGCGTGTTCGGGTTCCCGCCCGAGGCCGTCCGGGAGCTGGCGGACGCTCCGGTCCACCTGATCGACGCCGTCGAGGTGGACGTGGACGGCGAGGCGCTGCACTGGGAGGCGCTGGACGCGGACGTGTCCGTGCCGGGGCTGATCGCCCGCATGACCAACCTGAAGGCGTGGGCCCCGAAGTACCTGGGGCAGAGCACCAGCCCGGCCAAGGCGAAGGCCGCGCGGGAGAACGGCAGGAAGGGCGGACGCCCGCCCGCGAAGCGCTTGTAGGTGGTGCGCCAGCCCATCGGACGTGGTTGATCGGGGGGATGTCGAGAACGCGCGGCCGGCTCCGACTACTGGATGCAAGCGCCGAGAATCGGCACCTTCGCAAGCCAACCCGAGAGGAGAACGAACCATGCGCTTCATGCTGATGATGCACGCGCCGCGCGGGACGGGTGACTACCAGATCAACAACTGGTCCCCGGAAGACTTCCAGGCTCACATCGCCTTCATGCACCAGTACAACCAGGAGCTCACCGCCGCCGGCGAGTGGGTCGACGGCCAGGGGCTGACCCCTCCGGGCGAGGCGAAGCTGGTGCGCGCGGGGAAGGACGGCGCGCCGGTGACGGACGGCCCCTTCCCCGAGGCGAAGGAGTTCCTCGCCGGCTTCTGGATCGTCGAGGTCGACTCGCCGGAGCGCGCGTACGCGCTGGCGGCGAAGGCCTCCACGGCGCCGGGGCCCGGTGGTGCCCCGCTGAACATGCCGATCGAGGTGCGCCAGGTCATGAGCGGCCCTCCCACGGACGCGTGACGAAGGCGTCTCCGGACTCCACCACCGTCGGGCACCTGCTGCGCGAGCTGGCGCCGCAGGTGCTCGGCGCCGTCGCGCGCCGCCACGACGACTTCGCCGCCGCCGAGGACGCGGTGCAGGAGGCGCTCATCGCGGCGGCGACGCAGTGGCCCGCCCGGGGCATCCCCGACAACCCGCGCGGCTGGCTCTACCACGTCGCCCTGCGGCGCATCACCGACCACCTGCGCAGCGAGATGGCACGGCGCCGCCGCGAGGACGCCGTCGCCAGCGAGCTGTGGGCTGAGTGGGCGTTCGTGCCGCCGCCGGACGGCGAGGTCGGGGTGGACCGGGACGACACGCTCGTCCTCCTCTTCATGTGCTGCCATCCCGCGCTGACGCCGCCCTCGGCCATCGCGCTCACCCTCCGCGCCGTGGGCGGGCTCACCACCGCGGAGATCGCCAGCGCCTTCCTCGTCCCCGAGGCGACGATGGCGCAGCGGATCAGCCGGGCCAAGCAGAGCATCAAGGCCTCCGGCGTCCCCTTCGACATGCCCGCCGAGAGCGAGCGCGCCGAGCGGCTGGCCGCCGTGCTGCACGTCCTGTATCTCATCTTCAACGAGGGGTACGCGAGCAGCAGCGGCCCGAATCTCCAGCGCACCGACCTGTCGAACGAGGCGATCCGGCTGGCTCGGGCCATCCATGCGCTGCTCCCGGACGACGGCGAGGTCGCGGGGCTGCTGGCGCTCATGCTGCTCACCGACGCGCGCCGCGCCGCGCGGACCGGCGCGAGCGGCGAACTGATCCCGCTCGACGAGCAGGACCGCATGCTGTGGGACCGGGGACTGATCCAGGAGGGCACCGCGCTCGTCTCGGACGCGCTCGGCCGGGGGTCGGTGGGTCCGTACCAGCTGCAGGCGGCCATCGCGGCCGTCCACGACGAGGCGGCGCAGGCCGGGGACACCGACTGGCCGCAGATCCTGGCGCTGTACGGCCTGCTCGCGCGCATGTCCGACAACCCGATGGTGGCGCTCAACCGCGCGATCGCCGCCGCGATGGTGCACGGCCCGGAGGTGGGGCTCCAGCTGCTGCAGGCCCTCGACGCCGACGCGCGCCTGCGGGGGAACCACCGCCTCGACGCCGTGCGCGCGCACCTGCTCGAACGGGCGGGCGACCCCGAGCGGGCCATCGCGCACTACCGGGCGGCGGCGGAGCGGACGGCGAGCATCCCGGAGCGGGACTATCTCCTGACCAAAGCTGCCCGGCTCCTGGCCGGGCAGCGTACATGAGGGACCCGCGGTGATGCGCTGGGTGGAGGCCGCGGCGACCCTCTTCACCGCCGCGGCGGTGCTGCTGGCCGGTCTCAACAGCATCCACAACTGGTGGATGGGGATCGTGGGATGCGTGCTCTTCGGCTGGGTCTTCTTCGAGGCCAGGCTCTACGCGGACGTCACCCTGCAGCTCTTCTTCATCGTCACCAACGCGGTGGGATGGTGGACGTGGGCCGGCGGCAGGCAGGGCACGGAACGCCCGGTGCACCGCACGCCGGCATCGTGGCTCGCCGCGATGTCCGTGGGAGGCGCGCTGGTGGCGGCGGGCTACGGCTGGCTCCTGCACCGCTTCACCGATGCCTACGCGCCCTTCGTCGATTCCGCCGTGCTGGCGTTCAGCGTGGTGGCGCAGCTGCTCCTGGTGTGGCGCAGCTACGAGTCGTGGTGGTTCTGGCTGCTGGTGAACACCCTCAGCGTCCCGCTCTACCTGTCGCGCGGCCTCGTCCTCACGGCGCTGCTGTACGCCGCTTTCTGGGTGAACGCGGTGGTGGCGCTGGTGCGCTGGCGGCGGCTGCTCCGGCCGGCGTAGCCAATCAGGCGCTCCAGCGCTGGAGGTAGCGGCGCAGGGGCTCGACCTCCTGCGCGGGGGCGGCGTACCCGACGTAGCCGTCCGGCCGCACCAGGTACACCGCGCCGCGCGCCAGGCCGGCGCGGTGCGCGGCGTCGGACCAGGGGAAGCGGAACAGCGGCAGTCCACGCCCGGCGCACCACGCCGTGAGCTCCGAGCGCGCTTCCCCGTAGACGTGCACCTGCCAGACACGGTCGCGCAGCGGCGCGAAGTTGCTCTCTCCACCCGCGTGGACCCAGGGAAGGCGGTCACCGGCGCGGACGCGTCCGGCGCGCCCCGTGGAGAGCGGGCTGGGGCGATACTCGATGCCGACCTGCGACAGGGTGCGGAAGGCGAGCGGCTGGAGGAAGCTGAGGCCCAGGAGCCGGGGCACCACCAGCGGGGTGATCCGCAAGCGCACCAGCCGGGCCCAGCGGGCGCGGCTCACGGCCGCGTTGAAGAGCCGGTCGGTGGTCTGCACCAGCGTCCGGGCGAGACGGTGGCGCTCCGGGTGGTAGGTGTCCAGCAGCTCCGGCGGGGCTCCGGCGCGGAGGACGGCGGCCAGCTTCCACGCCAGGTTCGCGGCGTCGCCGATGCCGGTGTTCATCCCCTGCCCACCCACGGGGCTGTGGATGTGCGCGGCGTCGCCCGCCAGGAACACGCGCCCGCTGCGGAAGCGGGCCGCCACGCGGTGGTGGATGTTGTAGGTGGAGAACCAGTTCACCGACCGGACCTCGAGCCCGGTGGTGCGGCGAACCCGCTCCTCCACGTCCGCGAACCCGGCGGTGGCCGCGCCCTCCGGAACCACCCCCACCAGCCTGACGTGCCGGGCCGAGCTCATGGGGAAGACGATGCAGAAGTCCTGCTCGTCCAGGCAGAGGTGCAGCTCCCCGTCCGCGGTGGGGCCGTCGCCTTCAACGTCCGCCACGTAGAAGCGGTGGCCGTAGGTGCCGCCGGGAAAGCCCGCGTCCAGCAGCTCGCGCACCAGGCTGCGGGCGCCGTCGCAGCCGCAGAGGTAGCGGGCGTGGCAGCGCTCCTCGCCGGCGGGGGTGCGCAGCGTCGCCGCGACGCCGTCGTCCCGCTGCTCCAGCGCGACCAGCTCCGTATCGCGTTCCACCTGCACGCCCAGCCCGGCCAGGTGATCGGCCAGGATGTGCTCGTGCCGGTCCTGCGAGAGCACCAGCACGAACGGGAAGGGGCTGATCCCGGTGCCCAGGTCGCCGAGCTCGATCCGCGCCACGCGTCTCACCCGCACGCGGTAGTTCACCCGGGTCATCCGGTGGCCCTGCTCCACCAGCCGGCCGGCGAACCCGAAGGTGTCGTAGAGCTCCAGGGTGCGGGCGTGCACCGCCAGCGCGCGCGAGGTCGGCGAGATGCCGGGGAGCCGGTCGACGATCCGCACGCGCACGCCCGCCGCGGCCAGCCAGATCGCCAGGAAGAGCCCGGTGGGGCCGGCGCCCACCACCAGCACGTCGGTGCTCACGGGGAGGGCGTTCCGGGTTCGGGGATGGGAGACCGCTACGCCGGCAGGGCCGCGAGGAACGCGCGCCACTCCGCCCAGGCCGCGTCCAGCGTCATCCCGTACGCCGCCGCGAAGAGCGAGCGGCTCTTCGCCTCGGCGTCGTTGAACGTGCTCCCCCCGAAGTAGGTGCGCAGGGGAGCCATCCCGTAGCGGTCGATCAGGAAGCGGACGAAGGACCCGGCCACCGGGTAGGTGAATCCCTGGTCGAGCTGGAAGAAGTCCGGGCTCTGGAGCAGCACCGAGACCGCGGGGATGCGGTTCGCCGCCAGGTGCTCGGCCGCGATGGCGTGCACGTTCCGGCCGTTCCACTGCGCGTGGAAGATGCCCGAGGCGGGGAGCGCCTGGTGGGCGACCGCGATGCCTTCGTTGAAGAGCGCGGGCGGATGGCCGATCTCCAGGATCACGAGGACGTGCACGATCTCGTGGTTGTCGATCGGCCAGATGGTGTGGAACCGGTTGGTGCCCGGGTCCGCGAAGCCGTTGGTGGCGCGCCCGGTGACCCGCTGCAGGTGCGCGCGGTCCCGGTACTTGCGGTACTCCAGCTTCACCCCGGGGTCCACGCCGAGCTGCCCGGTCACCCAGTCGTAGTATCCCTCCATCCAGGCCGAATCGACCCCGTCCCCCGTCGCGGACAGGTAGACGAGGTGCTCGCTCTCCGCGCGCACGTCCAGCCGGTCGGTGCCGCCCGGCTCCGACGGACCGTCGCCGCCGCAGGCTGGGAGCGCGGCCAGGAGCACGGCGGCCGCGATCGTCCGGATGATCCGCATGGAGGTTCGCCGCGGAGGGAGAGACGGAGAGCGGCTTGAGAGAGAGTCCACGCCGCCTCCGCCGTCACTACCCCCCGTCCGCCACCGGGTTTCAGGGGGTGAAGGTCGAGTTCTGCGCCTTGGGCGTGCCGCGGCCGCCGGACCCGTACACGGCGGTCACCAGCGCGTTCGCCCAGTTGCTGCCGTCCATGTTCGCGTTGTCCAGCGCGGGGTTCTTCAGCTCGCGGCTGATCCCGCTCTGGGCCGAGACGGCGGTGTTCGCGTACTGGGTGCGGTCGAGCGTGAGCGTGTCGGTGCCGTACACGCGGCTGAGCTTGAGGGCGTCCAGCGAGTTCGCCAGCGACAGGGCGCCCCCGTACGTGTAGTCCAGCGTCACGCCCCCGTTGAGCGTGGTATTGGAGTTTTCCCCCAGCACCGCGTAGCCGCCCGACGCGATCACCACCGACGACGCGATCTCGTGATACGGACGGCGGCCGCTCGCCGCGGAGTCGGCGATCACCAGGCCCTGGAGGTTCACCGACAGCGTGCCGGCGTTGTAGAGCTCGAACCACTCTCCCTCGTCAGGGTCTCCGTTCGGGTTCACCATCACTTCGTTGATGACCAGGAACGGCTGCACCTCGGTGGACACGTACAGCGTCCAGTTGAAGGTGTTCACCGTGGACTGCACGCTGAACTGCCAGGACTTGCTGCCGGAGATCGCGTCCTTCGCCAGCACCTGGTTGTACTGGAAGTACGGCTGGCCCCCGGCGGTGAAGGTGCCGGTGCCGTCCTCGTTGGCGACGTCGACGGTGCCGCTTCCGTCGGTGACGGTCGGACCGCTGTGGAAGAAGATCCGGATGCCGTCGGTGTGGGGCGTGGTGCCGTCCGGCGTCCCGATGGCCTCGTTCAGCAGGTTCTGAATGGTGAAGTCGGCCGAGAAGGTCTCCGTCCCGCTGTTGTAGGACGCGTTCGCACCCGAGAGCTGCACGTACGACCCCTGCCCGCCGATGATGGCGGCGCTCACGCCCCCGCCGAGCAGGGGCGGAGCGCAGTGGACGGTCGCCGCGGCCCGGCTGGCCTCGCAGGTGATGATCTGGATGACCCGGGCGGGCGGCCGCAGCAGCGGTTCGGTCGCGGTGGGGGGAGAATCGGCGCACGCCGCGAGGGCGAGCACGGCGAACGGGACCGTGAGCCTGCGGCACAACGGACGGCGCCTGGAGGTCATCAGGCCGGCTCCGAATGAAGACGGGAAGGACGCGGTCGCGTCCGGGAGGGAGAGAGGAACCTAGGGAGGTGGAACTCGCTGCAAGGTACCATCGGGAACGAACGACTTCAAGACGGACGGTTTTCGCCTGAACTGTACCTATCGATTTTGCTGATTTCTGAGTCTGTTTCGCCACGGTTTTCCTGCTTACCGTACGGTGACCGAGAC
>DASUNK010000302.1:0-15986 GCA_036277195.1 Longimicrobiaceae bacterium
GTCGCGCGTTCGAGTCGCGCCGGGGGCACTGGAAGGGCCCGCCTCGCAGCCCCGCGAAGCGGGTTTTTTCGTTCTCAGCGGATTCTCTACCGCATGCGTCTGCCGGCTCTGAAGGCCCTGCTGATCTACGCGGCGCTGGTGGGCGGGCCCGTGGCGGGACTCCTCGGCATCCTGCACCTGGGCAGCCGCCTGCAGGCGCCCCCGCCGCTCGGCGAGGCGTGGCGGACGGTCTCGCTCGCCACCCTGCGCGGCACCCTGCTGACCCCCGCCGGCGGCGCGCTCCCCGCCCTCGAGGTGCAGCAGTCGGGCGTGTACCTCTCCGTGGCGTTCGACGGGGCGCGCTTCGCCGGGCGGCTGCACGGCGACTCGCTGGTGGCGCGGTCGCGCGGGCGGGCGCCGGCGGTGCTGAGGGCCGAGTGCGGGGCGGAGACGCCGGTGGAGCTGCGGGCCACCTTCGACCGCGCCGCGGTCCCGCACCGCCTGTCGGGCGTGCTGGCGGTGGAAGGGCGGCCGGAGTGTCCGCGCGCCTTCTTCACCGCGGAGCGCGTCCGCTGATGCCCGACCTGCTGCTCCTGCTGGTGCAGGTGGGCGTCATCGTGGCCGCCGCGCGCCTGGTGGGGCTCGCCTTCCGCCGCATCCGCCAGCCCCAGGTGATGGGCGAGATGGTGGCGGGCCTCCTCCTGGGCCCGTCGTTCCTGGGCTGGCTCTGGCCGGGATTATCGGACCGCCTCTTCCCCGCGGCCAGCCTGGGCTTCCTCAACGCCCTCAGCCAGGTGGGGCTGCTGGTGTTCATGTTCCTGGTGGGGCTGGAGCTCGACCCCCGCCTGCTGCGGGGGAAGGGGCGTACCGCCGTCGTCACCAGCCACGTGAGCATCGTCGCCCCGTTCTGCCTGGGGGCGCTGCTCGCCCTCTTCCTCTACCCGCGCCTCTCCCACGGCGGCGTCACCTTCACCGGCTTCGCCCTCTTCATGGGCGCCGCCATGAGCGTCACCGCCTTCCCGGTGCTGGCGCGCATCCTCACCGAGCGCGGGCTGCTGCGCACGCGGGTGGGGGCGGTGACCATCGCCTGCGCCGCCGTGGACGACGTGACGGCCTGGTGCATCCTGGCCGGGGTGGTGGCGCTGGTGCGCGCCGGCGGCGGGGCGCTCCCGCTCTGGGCCACGCTGGCCGGCTCGGCGGCGTTCGCGGCCGCGATGGTGCTCGGCGTCCGGCGGCTGCTGGCGGGGCTGGAGCGCTGGCACGAGCGCCGCGGGGGCCTCATCTCCCAGGACATGCTGGCGGTGGTGCTGGTGGTGGCGCTCGCCTCCGCCTGGGCCACCGAGCGGCTGGGGGTCCACGCCCTCTTCGGCGCCTTCCTCGCCGGCGCGGTGATGCCCAAGGGCGAAGGCTTCGTGGCCGCGCTCACCGCCAAGCTGGAGGACTTCACCGTGGTGCTCCTCCTCCCCCTCTTCTTCGCCTTCACCGGGCTGCGCACGCGCGTCGGGCTGCTGGACGAGCCGGAGCTCTGGGCCTTCTGCGCGCTGATCGTGCTGGTGGCGGTGGCGGGGAAGTTCGGCGGGTCCACCCTGGCCGCGCGCCTCACCGGGATGCCGTGGCGCGAGTCCGCCGCGCTGGGGGTGCTGATGAACACGCGCGGGCTGATGGAGCTGGTGATCCTGAACGTGGGGCTGGACATCGGGGTGATCTCGCCCGCCCTCTTCGCCATGCTGGTGCTGATGGCGCTGCTCACCACCTTCATGACCACCCCGCTCCTGGAGTGGATCTACCCGCCGCGCCTGATCCGCGCGGAGGCGGAGGAGGGCGGACACGTGCAGCTGATCGTCTGACGACGCGGCGGGTGGGACGCGGGCTCCGCAGCCGGGTGTCCCTCCCGTGGCCCAGCCGGGCCGTCCGCGGCGGTGCGGTGGGCGCGGAATCCCAGGAAAATCCTGGCATTCCGGCGGTGGCGGCGCCGCGCCCGCTCGGGCACACAAGATGCGAGCCGGCGGAAACAGAATGATTGCGCCCCGGCCGTCCCGCGACTAACGTCGTCTCTGCGCGGGCCCTTCGCGCGCACTTCCCCGAATCGGCAGGGCACGCCGGCTCCCGGCCTCCGCCCGCTCCCATACCGGTCCGCTCCCCGATCTCCAGCCGTCCCGCCGCCGCTGGACATCCCCCCGTCTTTCAGGAGGCGCCGCGATGAACGCACCGACCCCGTCCGCGCCGCTCACCCCCGAGGAGCGCAAACGCCGGCGCCGCCGCCGCTGGGCCGTGGTCCTGGGGGTGGTCGCGGTGCTGGGACTGCTGGGGTTCGTCTGGTTCCGGCGCAACGTCAACGTGCCGGTGACCTACGCGGACATCGAGGACCACTTCAAGTACGGCTCCATCGGCAGCGACAACACCGTGCGCGGCATGCCGCTGGCCGTGCTCAAGATCCTCCCCCGCGCCTTTCCCCAGTACATGCCCCCCGGGGCGCCGCGCGACCTGACCGCGTTCGGGTTCCTGCAGGAGCCGGGGGCGGCCACCCCGATCGGCTTCTCGCGCCGCAAGCAGGTGGTGGAGATCGCCGGGCTCAACTGCGCCGTCTGCCACACGGGCACCGTGCGCGAGACGCCCGCCAGCCGTCCCGTCACCTACCTGGGGATGCCCTCGCACCAGCTGGACCTGGACGCCCTCTTCGACTTCCTCTTCGCCGCGGCGGTGGACCACCGCTTCACCGCGGAGAACCTGATGCCGCTGGTGACGGCCGAGTCGGACCTGGGCTTCCTGGAGCGCCTCATCACCCGCGCGTTCGTCATCCCCGCCTTCCGCACCGGGCTGCTGGAGCAGCGCGACCTGCTCGGCTACCAGTACGTGCCCGGCCACACGCGCGGCGGGCCGGGGCGGGTGGACACCTTCGGCGCCTACAAGGTGAGCATCTACCGCTTCCCGGCGGCGGAGCTGCCGGCGAAGGAGCTGACCGGGGTGGCGGACCTTCCCTCCATCTGGAACCAGGCCCCGCGCGAAGGGCTCCCCCTCCACTGGGACGGGAACAACCACAGCCTGATGGAGCGCAACTTCAGCGCGGCCTTCGGGGCGGGCGCCACCCCGGCCACGGTGGACATCCCCAGCCTGGAGCGCATCCAGGACTGGCTGCGCGAGTTCCCCCCGCCGCCGTACCCCTTCCCGGTGGACCGGGCGCGGGCCGCCGCCGGCGAGCGCGTGTACATGCGCGACTGCTACGCCTGCCACGGGCGGAACGAGTTCGGCCCCGGCGGGCGCGACCGGCGCGACACCCGCATCGGGCAGGTGGAGCCGCTCGCCCGCATCGGCACCGACCCGTACCGCAACTGGTCGTTCACCCGCGACCTCGCGCTCAACCAGGGCACGCTGATGGCGGGGACCCGCTGGCGCCTGAAGAGCTTCCGGGTGACCGACGGCTACGTGAACGCGCCGCTGGACGGCATCTGGCTGCGCGCGCCCTATCTCCACAACGGCTCCGTCCCCACCCTCTACGACCTGCTGAAGCCGGCCGCCGAGCGCCCCCGCGCCTTCTACCGCGGCTACGACGTGTATGACCAGGCCAACGTCGGCTTCGTGCACAACGTGTCCGCCGAGGGGAACCGGCGCTACTCGCTCTTCCGCACCCACGACGACGCCGGCCAGCCGATCGCCGGCAACGACAACGCGGGGCACGAGTACGGCACCACGCTCTCCGAGGCCGAGAAGCGGCAGCTCATCGAGTTCCTGAAGACGCTGTAGGAACGGCACATCCAACCCGAGGGGGAACATGAACAAATACGCACGCGCCTTCCAGATCACGATGTGGGCCGGGATCGTGGCGAACATCTTCGTCCTGGGGATACCCTCCCTCTTCGCGCCGGACTGGATGCTGCGCACGGCGGGGCTGGACATCGTGTACCCGGACCTGTACCCGCGCTTCGCGGCGTGGCTGCTGATCCTGCTCAGCCTCTTCTACATCCCGGGCGCCAACGACATCAACCGCTACCGCGCCAACGCGATCCTGGCGGTGGTGTCGCGCTTCGCCGGCGTGATCTTCTTCATCGGGATGGTGCTCTTCCTCAAGTTCTCGCCGCGCTACCTGATGAACAGCCTCTACGACGGGATCTTCGGCATCCCGGGCGCCATCTTCCTGGTGCTGGCGATCCGGAGCCAGCAGCGGCAGGCGGCGGCGACGCCCCCCGAGCCCCGAAAGGAGGCGCCGCATGCGGTGGACACGGCGCAAGCTCTATAGGTGGGGCGCGGTGGCGGCCGTGGTGGCCGTCATCTTCGGGATCGGGGCGTGGCGCGCCATGTTCCGCACGGTCCCGGTCCGCTGGGCCAGCATCGAGGAGGAGTTCAAGTACGGCTCCATCGGGGTGGAGCCCAACCAGGGCGTCCCCTACTGGCTCTGGATGGTGCTCCCCCGGGTGTTCCCCGAGCACCTGCCGGGGCCGGGCGGCTGGGCCGCGCTCGGCCTGACCTGGGAGGAGGGCGCCGAGCTCCCGGTGGGCTTCTCCAAGCTCACGGTGGGCTTCCCGCGGGTGGGGATCAACTGCGCCCTCTGCCACACCGCCACCTGGCGCGCCACCCCCGAGGGGGAGCGGCACCTGGTGGAGGCCGGCAACACCAGCACGGTGGACGTGCAGGCGTACCAGCGCTTCCTGGTGAAGTGCGCGAAGGACCCGCGCTTCACCGCCGACGTGCTGATGCCGCAGATCACCTACGTCACCCGCCTCTCCGCCGCGGACCAGGCACTGTACCGCAACGTCCTCATCCCCCAGACCCGCTCGGCGCTGCTGGCCCTGGGCGAGGCCGCCGAGTGGATGGACTCGCGCCCCGACTGGGGCCCGGGGCGGGTGGACCCCTTCAACCCCGTCAAGTTCGGGATGCTGGGCCGGCCGGTGGACGGCACCATCGGCAACTCGGACATGATGGCGATCTGGGACCTGCAGCAGCGCCAGGGGAAGGACCTGCACTGGGACGGGCTCCAGTCCTCCATCCACGAGGTGGTGCTCAGCTCCGCGCTGGGCGACGGGGCCAGCCGGGTGTCCATCCCCCTGGACGCGCTCGACCGGGTGGAGGACTGGCTGCTGGAGGTGCCGGCGCCGGCCCACCCCTTCCCGGTGGACCGGGCGAAGGCGGCCCGCGGCGGCCAGGTGTACGGCGCCGCCGGCTGCGCGGGGTGCCACGGCCGGCCGGGGGACTGGACGGCCCGGCTGGTGCCGGTCGCCGCGCCCGGCGAGCCCGAGAGCAACGACCGCGTGGCCACCGACGACCACCGGGTGAAGATGTGGGACCAGCCCTCGGCCACCACCTACAACCGCTACGCCTCCGGGTACGACTGGAAGCTCAGCCACTTCAAGGACGTGAACGCCTACGTGGCGGCCCCGCTGAGCGGGGTGTGGCTGCGCTCGCCCTACCTGCACAACGGCTCGGTGCCCACCCTCTGGCACCTGCTGCGGCCGGAGCAGCGCCCCGCCGTCTTCTACCGCGGCTACGACGTGTACGACCCGGTGCAGGTCGGCTTCCGCTGGAACGTGGCCGGGGCGGACGACCGCCGCTTCTTCCGCTACGACACGAGCCTGCGGGGGAACTCCAACCGCGGCCACGCGTACGGCGCCGCCCTCTCCGAGGCGGACAAGGACGCGCTGGTGGAGTACCTGAAGACCCTCTGAAGCGGCCCGCCGCGGGCGGGGCGTGCCTTTGCGCGCGCCCCGCCCGTCTCCTACCTTCCCCGCATGTCGTCGCCCCCGCCGCCGCCCGTGCCCGCGCCCCCGCCGCCGGCCGCCGAAGAATACCGGCGCGAGCCGGACCCCAAGCTCGACCCCGCGCGCATCATCGCCACCATCGCCGCCCTGCAGGCGCGCATCGAGGAGCGCTTTCCCGGGAGCGGGCTGGGGCGCGTGGCCGCCGAGCTGCTGCGCATCGCCCGGCTCACGGTGGACCGGGTGGCCTGGGTCACCCGCCCCAACCTCTGGCTGCGCGCCGCCGCCGCCGCGCTGGTGGGGCTGCTGGTGGGGCTGCTGGGGGCGCTCCTCTTCACCGTCCGCCCCCAGACGGACACGGTGCACCTCGCCGAGTTCCTGCAGGCGGTGGAGGCGGGGATCAACGACCTCCTGCTGATCGGCGCCGCCATCTTCTTCCTGGTGACGGCCGAGGGGCGCATCAAGCGCCGGCGCGCGCTCGGCTTCCTGCGCGAGCTGCGCGCCGTGGCCCACGTGGTGGACATGCACCAGCTCTCCAAGGACCCGGACGCCTACCTCCACCCCGCGGAGCGCACCCCCTCGTCGCCCGCCCGGCAGCTGAGCCCGTACGAGCTGTCGCGCTACCTGGACTACTGCAGCGAGATGCTGGCGCTCAACAGCAAGCTGGCCGCGCTCTACGCCCAGAACTTCGACGACCCCGTGGTGCTCGGCGCGGTCGACGAGGTGGAGACGCTCACCAGCGGGCTGGCGGGGAAGATCTGGCAGAAGATCGTGATCGTGAACCGCAGCCTGGGCCAGCCGGAGGGGTGAAGGCGGAAACGGCGGATCTCTATACGACGCAGCGGGTTATACGAAAGACTCGCGCGCGCGAGTGCGGGGTGTTACTGTAGGAAGTAGAGCCGGTAGGCAGTGCCGTTCCGCGCCGGCGGGAAAGCCGCGCGGACGGGTGGGAAGGACCGTTCACCCGGGGGAGGACAAATGAGGAAGCCGGTGAGCAAGCACGCGCTTCGCAGGGCGCTGGAACAGGTCCGCGCAGAGGGCCGCCTCCAGGTCGAGGAGCCCCTGAACACCGTGGTGGACCAGCTCTGGCACCACCTCGAGAAGGAGGCGTTCAACGGCGCGCGGAAGACGGCGCCGCGCAACGCCGCCCGCCGGCGCGAGACCGTGGAGGCATGAGCCGCCCCGAGCGCCGCCGGGCCAGCGACCGCGTGCAGCGGCCCACCCAGGTGAGCGAGAGCCCCGGCAAGCGCCGGGGCTCTTTGCGTGCGGAACTCCTCTTCAACCTCTCCTTCCTGGCCGTCGCCGCGCTCGTGCTGGCGCTGGGGACCGCCGCCGTCCTCTCCGTGGGCGGCCCGAGCCCCGCCTGGGTGCTCGCCGGGCTCCTGGTGGTGGACGTGCTCATCTTCGCCCTGCTGGGCAACGCCCTCATCGACCGCCTGGTGGTGCGGCCGATCTCCGCCCTGGTGCAGGCCGCCGAGGCCATCGCCGGGGGCGACTACGGGCGCCGCGCCGTCCCCGGCGACAGCCGCGAGATGGCCGCCCTGGCCGACGCCCTCAACCGCATGACCGACCAGCTGCTGGAGAACCAGGAGCGGCTGGCCGAGAACGTCCGCTCGCTCGACGAGACCAACCGCCGGCTCCTGGCCACCCAGCGCGATCTGGTGCAGGCCGAGAAGATGGCCTCGGTGGGGCGCCTGGCCGCCGGCGTGGCCCACGAGGTGGGGAACCCCCTCGGCGCCCTCCTGGGCTACGCCGCGGTCCTCAAGCGCCGGGGCGGGGTGGACCCCGAGATCCTGGACGGGCTGCAGCGCGAGTCGCGCCGCATCGACGTCATCGTGCGCGGGCTGCTCGACTACTCGCGCCCCGGCCCTACCCACCGCGAGCCGGTGGACGTGAACGCCGCCGTCACCCGGGTGGTGGAGCTGCTGCGCGGCCAGGGGCGGCTGGCGGGGGTGGAGCTGAACCTGCGGCTGGAGCCGGACCTCCCCCCGGTGCGCGCCGCGACCCACCACCTGGACCAGCTCTTCATCAACCTCTTCGAGAACGCCGGGAAGGCGATGGCGGAGAGGGGGCGGCTCACCGTCTCCACCCGGCGCGAGACCTACGACCCGTTCCGCGGCGTCCCGGTGCGGCGCACCGACGACCCCCCCGGCGTCAGCTACGCCCACCTGCGCCGCCCGCGGCACAGCTCGCACCGCGACGCGCACCGTATCGAGCCCGGCACCCCCGTGGTGCGGGTGGTGGTGGCCGACACCGGCTCCGGGATCGCCCCCGAGCACATCGACACCGTCTTCGACCCCTTCTTCACCACCCGCCCCCCGGGCGAGGGGACGGGGCTGGGGCTTGCGATCGTCGCCGCCACGGTGGCAGACTTCGGGGGTCGGATCGAGGCGTCCTCCGCCAGCGGGGGCGGCGCCTCGTTCACCCTCTGGCTTCCCATCCACGACCCGGCCCAAGGTTGAGCGACCGCCGCGTTCTGGTCATCGACGATGAAGCGGGGCTGCGGCACACCCTGCTCCTCATCCTCCGCGACGAGGGCTACCAGGTGCTGGTGGCCGACGACGGCGAGGCGGGGCTGCGCCTGGCCCTCGCCGAGCCGCCGGACCTGGTGCTCTGCGACGTGCGCATGCCGCGCCTGGGCGGGCTGGAGTTCCTGCAGCGCTACCAGGAGGCGGGCGGCACGGGTCTCGTCATCATGATGAGCGCCTACGGCTCGCTCGACACCGCGGTCGAGGCCATGCGCCGCGGCGCCTACGACTACATCTCCAAGCCCTTCAACGCCGACGAGGTGCTCCTCACCCTGCGCAAGGCCGAGGAGCGCGAGCAGCTGCGCCGCGAGGTGGCGCGGCTGCGCCGCGAGGTGGGCGAGGTGGAGGGGTTCGACGGGGTGGTGGGCGCCTCGGCCGCCATGCGCGAGGTGCAGGACCTGGCCGGGCGGGTGGCCCCGTTCCCCTCCACCGTGCTCGTCACCGGCGAGAGCGGGAGCGGGAAGGAGGCGATCGCGCGGGCCATCCACCGCTCCTCGCCCCGGCGCGAGCGGCCGTTCGTGGCGGTCAACTGCGGCGCCATCCCCGAGAACCTGCTGGAGAGCGAGCTCTTCGGGCACGAGAAGGGGGCGTTCACCGGGGCGGACCGGGCGCGCGAGGGAGTGTTCGAGGAGGCGGACGGCGGCACCCTCTTCCTGGACGAGATCGGCGAGCTGTCGCTGCCGCTCCAGGTGAAGCTGCTGCGCGTGCTGCAGGAGAGGAGCATCCGCCGGGTGGGCGGGAGCGGCGAGCGGGCGGTGGACGTGCGGGTGCTGGCGGCCACCGCGCGCGACCTGGTGGAGGAGGTGAAGGCGGGGCGCTTCCGCGATGATCTGTTCTACCGGATCAACGTGGTGCAGATCCACATCCCGCCGCTGCGCACGCGCCCGGAGGACATCCCGCTGCTGGCCGAGCACTTCCTGCGGCTGCACGCCCGCCGGCTGAACCTGGAGGCGGGGCCGCTGCCGCGCGCGCTGGTGCCGGTGCTGGCGGCGTACTCCTGGCCGGGGAACGTGCGCGAGCTGGAGAACGTGGTGGAGCGGGCGCTGATCCTCTCCGGGGGGAGCATCGGGGAGGAGCACCTGCCGCCGCACGTGCGCACCGGCCGCCACCTGTTCGCGCTGCGCGACGACGACGGCGACCTCTCGGTGAAGCGGCGCCTCCCCGCGCTGGAGAAGACGCTGATCGCGCGGGCGCTGGAGCGCTGCCAGGGGAACCGCACCCGGGCGGCGGAGCTGCTGGAGCTCTCCGTGCGGGCCCTCTCCTACAAGATCCACGACTACGGGCTGGAATAGACCCTCCCCCGGCGAGGCTTTCCGTCGTCGTAGCCGCGGGTTCACCCGCCCAGGCGCTCTCCCTCGCACGAAACCCTTGCGCCCCGGTGCCGAAACGCACACTATGGACGAGCAATCCGCACATAGTGGACGAACTCCGGCGGAGGGGCACGGCGCATGGCGACGGGGCGGGGGAGACGAGGGTTCACCCTGGCCGAGCTGCTGGTGGTGCTGGCACTGGTGGCCGTGCTGGCGAGCGTGGCCGCGCCCTCGCTCTCCGCCCTCATCGCGCGGCAGCGCCTGCGCGGGGCGCTCAACCAGCTCACCGCGGACCTCTACTACGCCCGCCTCCTCGCGGTGGAGAACGGCCGGCGCGTCACCCTGCGCTTCGAGCCCTCCCGCGACTGCACCCCCCGCCGCCCGCGCAACCGCGTGGTGCAGGGCTACCGCATCGTCGTCCGCGGCACCCCCGAGCGCGTGGCCCGCACCGTGTCGCTCCGCTGGGAGGGGCGCCGCCTCTGCCTGGAGACCAACAACTCCGACAGCATCGCCTTCAACTCGCGCGGGCTGCTGGTCCCCTTCGCCAACCGGACCGTGTGGGCCACGCACGGGAGCGCCGCCGACTCGCTCACTCTTTCCGTGCTCGGCCGCGTGTACCGCCGCTTCTGACCGCCGCCCGGGGCGCTCAATGGTGCGCTGCAACGGCGGCCGTAGCACCTTTGCACCCGCGGCCGTACTTTTGCACGGTCCGGGCGGCGCGCGGCCGTGACCGGAGGCCGGCGCGGCGCCGTGCTTGCCCCTGCTTTACCGCTACCCGGCAGTAGCGCCCGTAACCCCCAGGCAGGAGGCGTGCTTAGGCCCGGCAAAACGCCCGGGTTCATGCATTCCGCCCGGGGGGTTCCCGCGCCGGCCGGGCGCGCCTGCGCGGGTGTCAGCTTGCCGGGGGCAGGGGACGGCTGCTACGCGCGCACGCAGCAGTGAAGCGAAAACTTTTCCATCCCCGGTAAACTGTGGCCGGGATTTCCGGCGCTCCGCGAGCGAAAGTCCTTGCGCCGCAAGGGTTTTGTCCACGGCACACAACTTCCCTCGTCCAGCGGCCATGTCCACTCAACCCGTGTCCCGTCCCGGGGCGCCGCGCGGCTTCTCGCTCCTGGAGCTGATGGTGGCGCTGGCCCTGGTGGGTCTGCTGATCACGATGATGGCGCCGCGCATGGGCGCCACCCTGGCCGTCATCCGCTCGCGCAGCGCCATCGACCGCCTCTCCGGCGACCTGGCCCACTCGCGGATGCAGGCCATCCGCCAGGGGCGGACCGCCTCGGTGCGCATCACCAGCAGCCAGAAGTACGTGGTGACGCTGGACGACGGGTCCACCGCCATCGACACGCTGAAGAAGGTGGACCTGAGCGGCGACTACACCGGTGTCGCGCTCACCCCCACCTCGGGCCGCATCGCCTTCGACTCGCGCGGCCTGCTGCGCTCGGGCTCGCTGGACTCGGTGGTGGTGCGGCGCAGCGGACGCAAGAGCACCCTCCGCATCTCCGGCGTCGGGAGGATCTACCGTGACCAGTGACACCCTTCCCCCGCGCGGCCGGGCGGGCTTCACCCTGATCGAGGTGCTGGTGGCCATGGTGATCCTGGCCGTGGGGCTGCTGGCGCTGGAGGCGCTGGGGATCGGGGCGGCGCGGATGGTGAACCGCGCGCGGCTGCAGAGCAGCTGGGCCGCCGTGGCCACCGACACCCTGGAGCGCACGCTCAGCCGCCTGCGCCAGGGGCAGGCGCTCAAGGGCAAGACCGCCCACGCCGTCGCGGGCGACTCGGTGTACCTGCGGGTCGACACCACGGAGATCGGGGACTCGGGGATGAACCGCTACGACGTGAAGGTGACCGTGGTGCCCAAGACGCGAAAGCTGATCTCGAAGTCCGACTCCCTCAGGGTGGTGGGCAGTGTGCTCGCGCCCTGACCCGCGCGCGGCCAGGGGCCGCGCCGGCTTCACGGTCGCCGAGGTCATGGTGGCGCTGGTGATCTCGGGGATCCTGGTGCTGGTGGTGTTCGAGCTCATCCGCGGGCAGGGGAGCTACGTCTCGCTGCAGAGCGCCCGCCAGGAGGTGCAGCAGAACGCCCGCGGCGCGCTCGACGTCATCAGCGGCGAGCTGCGCTCCATCCCGCCCGCCGGGCTGATCTCCGCCGACTCCAACGCCATCTCCTTCGCGCTCCCGCGCGCCTGGGGCGTGGTGTGCGACGGGACCAGCTCCACCGAGATGGTGGCTCTCTTCCCCGACCTCCCGGACGACATGTTCCCGTACGGCACCGGCACGGGGCTGATGGCCGACGTCAGCGCGGACGCGACGCGCTCCTGGGACCCCGCCCCCGCGCTGGTCGGCGGCGCCGAGGTCGACAAGTGGGACGAGGTCGGCGACCTGGCGGGGAGCAAGTGCGCGGCCCTCGACTACGCGGGCGACGCCGTGCGCGGCCTGACCCTGGTGGGGAGCGGCTTCCCCGACCCCGTGCCGGCCGGGAACCTGGTCTTCCTCCACCAGCTCACCAGCTACGACGTGGGGAAGAGCGACGGCCTGTGGTGGGTGCGGCGCAGCAACGGCCTCTCCGGCGACGACTTCTCGCAGCAGCCGCTGGCGGGGCCGATCCCGGACGACGGGAGCCTGCGCTTCACCTACTACGACGACACCGGCAAGAAGATCGCCCCCCCGGGGACGGACGCGGCCCTCCTGGCCACGGTGGGGCGAATCGGCATCCGGCTCACCACGCGCAGCCGCAGCCAGTTCGGCGGCTCGCCGCAGTTCCAGCAGGACTCCACCACCGTGCACCTGCGGAACCGGTAAGGAGAGAATCCAGACCATGCTCAGAGACCGACGGGGTGTGGCCCTCCCCCTGGCGCTCCTCGCCCTGGTGGCGGTGTCGCTGATGGTGACCACGGCGCTGGTCACCTCCACCACCGAGTCCGCCATCAGCAGCGCCCAGCAGGGCGCCACGCAGGGGCTCTACGGCGCCGACGCGGCGGTGGAGGGGTACGTGGCCAGCCGCGCGCTGCTGGTGAGCGACGAGACGCCGCAGCCGCTGCAGCCGGTGGTGGCCAGCGCGTACACCTCGCCCGCGGGGAGCGCCTTCAGCATGACGGTGGCGCGGCTGCGCTCGGTCGAGGGGGAGCACCCCGACAAGGGCGGCAACTGGCGCCAGGCGCTCGACACCTACTCCATCCTGGCCGAGGCCGAGCGCGGGCGGAGCGTGGGGGCGCTCTACACCACCATCCGCGAGTTCCACACGGGGGAGCTGAACCTGAACGCGGGCGCCTCCATCGGCGCCGACAAGGTGAAGCTCCCGGGCAACTCCGCCACCCTGAGCGGCGACGACACCAGCCACTGCAACACCGGCGACGTGGTGGGGCTGATGATCGCGGCCGGCGTCGACATCTCCGCCCTCAGCCAGGACAAGGTGGTGGGCGGCATCGACACCACCGAGATCTCCAAGGCGGACTTCGCGCACTACCTCCTCAGCGGGATGTCGCCCGAGGAGCTGGCGGACCTGGCCGAGATCAAGTGGGGCGAGTTCACCGGCGGCCGCAACCTCTCCGGCTTCGGCAAGGTCGACGCGGCCAACGCGCGCTCGTCGGGGCTGAACTGGGGGTGCCCGCTGGGGATCTTCGACTCCTGCAAGACCGACGTGGACACGGCGTACTTCCCCGTGGTGGCCATCCGCCCGCCCAAGGGCACGACGGTGAAGCTGCAGGGATTCGGGCAGGGAGTGCTGATCGTGCTGGGGAACGCCCACTTCAACGCCAACTTCAAGTTCCAGGGGGTGGTGGTGGTGGTGGGCGAGCTGCAGGTCAACGGCGGCACGAACGTGTTCGGGGCGCTGGTGGCGCTGGGCGACGTGACGCTCTCGGAGGAGGCGTACGCCGACGCCGGCGGCGAGCAGACGACCTTCAACGGCCAGTCGCTGGTGCAGTTCGACCGCTGCCAGCTGAACCGGGCGCAGGACGCCCTCAACAAGCGGGGCGACCTGGCGCCGCAGCAGTTCTCCAGCGGGACCTTCGCGTGGTTCGAGGTGCTCCGGTAAACCGGTAAAAGGGGGAATGTGCGAGCATCCTTGACGCTCGCACATTCCGCCGCTATCGTAGTTGCCCATCCCTCCTCGAATTCCACCTTTAACCTGCAACCGCCGCGGCTGCATTGCGGCGATTCCCCAGGGACCCTTTCGCGCGTCCTCATGGCTTCCTTGCTGCGCCGCAACCGTACCACGGTCGGCCTGGACATTGGCAGCGGCTTCATCAAGGTGGCCGCGGTGGACCATTCCGGCCCCCAGCCGGAGCTGGTGCACGTGGCCCATACGCCGCTCATCTCCGACGCCATCGTGGAGGGGGAGGTCATGGACCCCCAGATGGTGGTGGAGACCATCCGCTCGCTCCTGGACACGGCCGGGATCAAGCCCCGCCGGCTGGTGACCTCGGTGGGCGGCCGCGACGTGATGGTGAAGCGGATCCAGATGGACCGGATGAAGGAGTCCGACGCCCGCGAGGTCATCCGCTGGGAGGCCGAGCAGTACGTGCCCTTCGACATGGAGAACGTGCAGCTCGACTTCCAGATCCTGGACCCGCTGGACGACGGGCTGCAGATGAGCGTGCTGCTGGTGGCGGCCAAGCGCGAGGTGGTGGACCAGCGGGTGGCGCTGCTGCGCGACGCGGGGCTGGCGCCCACGGTGGTGGACGTGGACTCGTTCGCCCTCTTCAACGCCTTCGAGTTCAACTACCCCGAGGCCATGACCGGCATCGTGGCGCTGATCAACGTGGGGCACGAGCTCTCCACGGTGAACGTGCTGCAGGACGGGGTGCTGGCCCAGCCGCGCGACATCCGCTTCGGCTCGCGCGACCTGCGCGAGGACCTGCGCCGCCTGCACTCGCTCTCGCCCGAGGAGGCCGACGCGGTGCTGCAGGGGCGCTCGGAGCGGGCCGGGGAGTTCCGCGAGCTGATCGGCGAGCGCGCGGCGGAGCTGGCCGACGGGGCGGAGCGGGCGGTGGCCTTCGTGGCCGGCGGCGAGACGGGGGGCGTGCTGGGGCGCGCCTACCTCTGCGGCGGCGGCGCCCGCATCCCCGGGCTGGTGGACGCGGTGGCGGCGCGGCTGAAGGTGCGCACCGAGGTGGCCAACCCGCTGCAGCGGCTGAAGGTGCGGCCGGGGCTGGGGACCGCCTTCCCGGTGGAGGAGCTGGCGCCGATGCTGATGCTCCCCGTGGGGCTGGCCCTGCGCAAGGCGGCGTGACGCCATGACCGCGCCGCACGTCTACGGGCACACCCGCCCGACGCACCCGACCCCTGGCAACGCCGGGATGCTCCCTTGATCGAGATCAACCTGCTCCCCAGCGGCGCCTCGCGCCGTGCCCCCGCCGCCCGCTCGCTGGCCCGGCGCGGCGTCTCGCTCCCCAAGGTGGGGGGCGACCCGCGCGTGGCGGGGCTGGGGCTGGCCGGGCTCCTCTTCCTGGTGCTGGCCGCCTTCGGCTTCTGGCGGACGGGTGAGGCGCAGGGCCGGCTCTCGGCCGAGGTGGAGCGCGAGGCGGCCGACTCGCTGCGGCTGGCGCGCACCCTGGCGCTGCTGGAGACGCTGGAGGCCCGGCGCGACACGGTGGAGCAGAAGATCGGCGTCATCCAGAACGTGGACGGCCGCCGCTACGTGTGGCCCCACCTGCTGGACGAGATCTCCCGCGCCACCCCGCAGTTCACCTGGCTGACCAAGGTGGCGGTGGTGGAGGAGGAGGAAGCCCCGCGCCCGGCCGCGCCGGCCAACCCGGCGGACACGGCCAAGGCGCGGGCGGACTCGGCCGCGGCGGCGGCGCAGGCGGCGCTCCCGCGGGGCCCGGTGTTCAACCTGGAGGGGAACGCCGGCTCCACGCAGGCGCTCACCCGCTTCATGAAGAACCTGGAGGCCTCGCCCATGATCCGCGGCGTCACGCTGGTGACCAGCGAGCAGACGCAGAGCGAGGGGCGCGTCTACCAGAAGTTCACGCTCGAGGCGCGGTGGGAGGAGCCGGACTCCGCGCTCATCCAGACCGTCCCGGTCGTCACCCTGCAATAGAGCCATGGCGCTTCCCCCGCTCGATCCCCGGCAGAAGAAGAACCTGCTCTACGGGACGCTCCTCCTCCTGATCCTGGCCTTCGGGTACTGGGACCGGGTGCACAAGCCGCGCACGGCCCGCATCGCGGCGCTGGAGACGCGGCTGGAGACGCTGAGCAACGCCAACGCCCGGGCCCGCGGCCTCACCCGCGGGGTGGAGGGCGACCCGGACTCCACCATGGCGATGTACCGCCGGCAGCTGGAGGCGGTGGAGGCGCTCATCCCCTCCAGCGAGGAGCTGCCGGACCTGCTGGACGCCATCAGCGTGGAGGCGCAGCGCACCGGGGTGGAGATCTCGCTCATCCAGCCCACCGGCGCCACCGAGGAGCGCTACTACACGCGCCGCGTCTATGCCATGGCGGTGGTGGGGCGCTACCACGAGATCGGCGAGTTCCTCACCCGG
>DASUNK010000303.1:0-13645 GCA_036277195.1 Longimicrobiaceae bacterium
GGCGCCCCGCACCGCGCGCGGCGCCCGGCGCTCCGCTTCGCCCCCCGGCCGGCACACCGTGCACACCAGCCGCGGCTCCAGCAGCGTCCCGCCGTTGGCGAGGGCGCCGTACGCCATCGCCATCTGCACCGGGGTCACCGACACCTCGTAGCCCATCGCCAGGCTGGCCGGGGTGAGGCGCGACCACTGCGCGGGGCGCGTGAGCCGCCCCGCCGCCTCGGCCGGGTACTCCACCCCCGTGGGGGTGCCGAAGCCGAAGTCGCGCAGGGTGGCGTACTGCTCGCCGGGGGGCACCCGCTCCACCAGCTTGGCCATGGCGATGTTGCTCGACACCCGCAGCGCGTCGCGCAGGGTGAGGGTGTCGTAGGGGTGAACGTCGCGGATGGTGCGGCCGCCGGGGGTGGTCCACGTCCCCCGCTCGGCGTAGACCCGGTCCTCCAGCGCGGCGCGGCGGCCCGCCAGCAGCCCGGCCACGTAGAAGGGCTTGAGGGTGGAGCCCGGCTCGTACGGCTCGATGAAGGCGCCCAGCCCGCGCACCCCGCCCGCCCGCCGGGCGACGGCGGCCAGCACCTCGCCGGTGCGGGGGTCGGTGAGGAGGAGGTCGCCGCCGGTCGCGCCGGTGTTGCGGATGGCCTCGGCCAGCGCGTCGTCGGCGATCTCCTGCAGGTCCAGGTCGAGGGTGAGGTACACGTCCGCCCCGTCGCGCGGCTGCACCGCGGGGAGCGAGCGCGAGGCCACCTTCCGCCCCCAGCGGTCGCGGCGCAGCACCGAGTAGCCGTCCTCGCCGCGCAGCAGCTCGTCCAGCGCCTGCTCCACCCCGCCCAGCGCGCGCCCGTCGCCCGAGACGCCGCCCAGCACCTCGCGGGCGACGCGCCCCTGCGGGTAGTAGCGCTCCAGCCGGCGCTCGAAGTGGAAGCCGCGCGTCTCGCGCAGGGCGCGGTACTGCTCGGCGCCCCAGCGGCCGCGCACCACCACCCACTTGCGCCGCGGGCTGGTGACCCGGCGCGCCTCGGCGCGCGAGAGGCGGAGCACCCGCACCAGGGCGTCCTGCGCCGCCTTGCGGTCGCGCAGCTCGCCGGGGGCCACCGCCAGGGCGAAGGTCTCCTGCGTCTGCGCCAGCGGGACGCCGTCGCGGTCGAAGACGCCGCCGCGGCGGGCGGGGAGGGTCTCGCGCTCCTGGTGCTGCTCGGCGGCCACCCGCCGCCAGCGCTCGCCCTCGAACCCCTGCAGCTGCACCGCCCGTCCCACGATCAGCGCCGCGGCGGCCGCCATGGACACCAGCACCAGCCGGCGCCGCAGGGCCAGCTTCTCGTCGCCCGGGGTGCGGGGCGCGCCGCGCGGGTCGCGGGCGCTCACGGCGCCTCCCCCGCGGCGGACGAGTCCGCCCGCGCCGCCCCCGGGGGCGCGGGGAGGAGCACGATCTCCTCGTCGCGCGCCACGTGCATCCCCAGCCGCTCGCGGGCCACGCGCACGATGCGCGCGCGGCTGCGCAGCGCCTGCACCCGGTTGGCCGCCTCCAGCCGCTCGGCGCGGGCCACGGCCAGCTCGTTGCGCAGCTCGGCGAGGGCCAGCTGCCGCTCGCGCCCCACCCCCTGCCGCCAGACCACCGAGGCCAGCGCGCCGAGCACCAGCAGCAGCCACCCCAGGCGGGCCAGGGCGCGGCGGCGGCGGGCGCGGCGCGCCTCGCGCTCGGCGGAGGGCTGCTCCGCGCGCAGGGGGCGGAGCGGGCGCGGTGCCGCGCTCACGCCTTCCTCCAGGCGCGGAGGCGGACGCTGCGCGCGCGCACGTTCTCGCGCACCTCGTCCGCCCCGGCCATCACGGGCTTGCGGGTGAGCGTCTCGCCCAGGGGCGCGCCGCGGCACCGGCACACCGGCACCCCCGGCGGGCAGACGCAGGACAGGCTCCAGTCGCGGAACGCGTTCTTCACCAGCCGGTCCTCCAGCGAGTGGTAGCTCATCACGGCGAACACGCCGCCGGGGGCGAGCGCCTCGCGATAGCGCTCCAGCGCGGTCTCCAGCGCCTCCAGCTCGGCGTTGACGGCGATGCGGAGCGCCTGGAAGATGCGGGCCCGGTCGGCCGCCTCGGTGCGGGGCCCCAGCGCCCGCCCGATGGCCTCCACCAGCCGGTCGCTGGTCTCGAACGGCGCCTCGCGCCGCATCTCCGCCACCACCCGCGCCAGCCGGCGGGAGCGCCGCTCCTCGCCGTAGCGCCAGAAGACGTCCGCCAGCTCCGCCTCGTCCAGCGTGTTCAGCAGGTCGGCCGCGGTGGCCTCGCCCGCCGACCCGCGCGCCATCCGCATGTCCAGCGGCGCCCCGGGGCGGAAGGTGAAGCCGCGCCCCGTCTCGTCGATCTGGTGCGAGGACACGCCGAGGTCGAGCAGGACCCCCGCCAGCGTCCCCGGCCCGACCTCCGCCGCCTCCACCGCCTCCGCGAAGTTAGCCCGCACCAGCCTCGCCCGGTCCCCGAAGCGCGCCAGCCGCCGCCCCGCCTCGGCCAGCGCGTCGGGGTCGCGGTCCACCCCGATCAGCCGGGCCTCCGGCCCCCGCTCCAGCAGCGCCTCCGCGTGCCCGCCCCCGCCCAGCGTCCCGTCCAGGAAGGTCCCGCCCCGCTCCGGCCGCAGCAGCTCCATCGCTTCCTCCACCAGCACCGGGGCGTGGTAGCCGGTGGCGTAGCGTGCGGTCACGCCGCGCAGCGCTGCGAGGCGGCGGTGGCCGCCGTGACCGTGCTGTGGCACACGCGGCAGTTGAACCAGTCCGTCCCCAGCCACCCGGCCAGCTCCTCGATCGGCTCGAAGGGGCCCAGGTGCCGGTCCAGGATGCAGCGCACCGGCTGGCCGGCGGGCGGAACGCGCAGGTCGGGCTGGATCATCGCCCCTCCCCTAGAAGATCTGGTACCGGAAGCGCTCCACCTCCGGGGCGGGCGCGTCCGTCTCCGCCGCGAAGCGCGCCGGGTCCCACAGCTCGATCTTGTCGATGGCCCCCACCACCAGCACCGGGCCGGTGATCCCCGCCGCCTCCTGCAGCCACTGCGGTACGAGGATGCGCCCCTGCTTGTCGGGCGTCACCGGCAGCGCGCTGGAAGACATGCGCAGGGCGTAGGCGCGCCCCTCGGGGAGGCGCATCAGCTCGCGCAGCCGGCCCTCCACCCCCGCCCACGCCTCGTCGGGGTAGAGGGTGAGGGCGTTGGGGAAGGCGTGCACCAGCACCAGCGGCTCCTCGCCGCCGCCACGCCGGAACGAGGCGGGGAGGCTCAGCCGCCCCTTCTCGTCCAGATCGCGCTGGTACCTCCCCAGGTATCCGCTCATCCCCTCGCCGAGGCACGCGTTCCCCCGAATCCCCACTTTTACCCACTTTTCCCCACCGTGCCCCAAGATGCGTGCCGCATGCCACTCCGGTCAAGGCGAAGATAGCCCGAAGCAGCGGCAGTGCGTGGCTGGCTTCTTGCGCCTCTGCGGGTCTGTTTCCAGGCCGTTGCTCACCCAGGGCTTCAGGGGATTCGCCGCGTGCGCATCGCGCTGATCGTCAACACGTCGTCGGCGGACGCGGTGGAGGTGCTGCGCGCCTCGGTGCAGAAGCTGCGCGAGGCGGGGAGCCAGGTGCAGCCGCGGCTCACCTTCGAGGGGGGCGACGCGCGGGCTTTCGCGCGCGAGGCGGCCGCGGCGGGGGTGGACCTGGTGGTGGCCGGCGGCGGCGACGGCACCGTCAACGAGGTGGTGAACGGGATCTACGACTGGCTGGAGGAGCGGGCGGAGCCGGCCAGCGCGCCGGTGCCGCGGCTGGGGATCATCCCCATGGGCACGGCCAACGACCTGGCGGGGGGACTGGGGATTCCGGGCGGCGACCCGGAGACGGCGTTCGCCATCGCGGTGGCGGGGATCCCGTACGCGGTGGACGTGGGGCGGGTGAACGGGCGCTGCTTCCTGAACGTCTCCACGGGGGGATTCGGGGCCGAGGCCACCGACGGGGCCTCGAAGGGGCTGAAGCACAAGCTGGGGCCGCTGGCCTACCTGGTGACGGGAGTGCAGAAGTTCGTGAACCTGGAGACGGCGGAGGCGCGCTTCACCTCGGGGGGCGAGGTGATGTTCGACGGGGAGTTCATGATCTTCGCGGTGGGGAACTTCCGGCGGACGGGCGGGGGGAACTTCGTCACGGCGAAGGCGGACCTGGACGACCGGCTGCTGGACCTGTGCGTGGTGGAGGGGATGTCGCACGTCGACTTCCTGAAGATCGCGCCGCAGCTGCGGGCGGGGCGGCACGTGGACCACGAGCGGGTGACGTACCGCAAGGTGCGGGAGCTGGTGGTGGAGTCGCCGCGCGAGCTGACGGTGAACGCGGACGGCGAGCCGTTGGCGGCTCGCCGCTTCGAGTATTCGATCGCCCCCTACCGGCTGACGCTGGTGGTGCCCAAGCTGCCGGAGTAGGGGCGCGATTCATCGCGCCCGCAAAACGCCGCGGCCACACCGCAGCGCGGCGCTCAGCGCGCGAACACGAAGCGCACCGTCCGCCGGTCCCACGCCGGCACGGGCACCCCGTCCACCTCCCGCGGCGCGAAGCGCATCCGCCGGGCGATGCGCACCGCCTCCTCGTCCAGCTCCGGCTCCCGGCTCGACGTCACGACCACGACCGACTCCGGGGCGACGCTCCCGTCCGGGAGCACGCGCAGCTTCACCACCACCTCGTAGCGGTCGAGGCGGAAGCGGCCCGCGAGCCGCCGCGCGGCCTCGGCCTGCAGGTCGATGAACTCGGAGACGTTGAGCAGGCGGGGCTCCGGTCCCACCGACGCGGGGCGCGCCACCACCGGCTGGGGCCCTGCGACGACGCGGAGGAAGAACTCGGCGTCGCGCTCGGGCCATCCCTGCGGCTTCAGGCTGGCGCGGATCGCCTCCACCACCCGCCGCGCGTAGTCGGCCGGGATCTCGCCGGTCACCGGCTCCACGGTTTCCACTCTCCCCGAGTCGGCGAAGGCGATGCGGAAGAGCGGCGGCACCCCGTGCGGGAGCGTGGGAGCCGGCACGTCCGCCAGCGCGCGCACCACCGCCGCGGAGTCGAGGACCGCCGACACCGCCGCCTCCGCGAGGGGAAAGCGGAAAATGATGGGAAGCTGCACCCAGGTCCGGACCGGAATCCCCTCTACCGTCGCGCTCCGGAAGCGCATGCTCGACACCACGCGCGCCGCCGCGGCGTCCAGCTCCGCCTCTCCCGAGGACAGCGCGATCTGCACGCTCGCCGTGTCCGGCATCCCGCTGGCGAGGACGCGGACCCTCACCTCCACCCGGTACTCGGTACGCGCGGGAAGGCGTGGCCCCCGCAGGTAGCGCGCGATCGCGTCGCTGAGCAGCGCCGCCACCAGGCCGCGGTTGACGAGCACGGGCGGCCGCTCCTCCAGCGTGGGGAGGTCCACCCGGGCCCCGGGGCCGGCGACCGCCCGCAGGAAGACGGAGAAGGCGCGCGGAGGCTGCGGCCTCAAATGGGCACGGATGGCGGCCGCGACCGGCTCTGCGTAGGCGCTGGGGATCTCGTCGAAGAGCGGCTCCACCGTCCGCACCGCGCCCGTGCTGTCGAAGGCCACGGTGAAGACCGGCGGCACCCCCTGCGGCGGCTCCGGCACGGCGAGCGCCCCCAGCGCCCGCACCAGCGCGGCCGAGTCCACCAGCGCGGACAGGGGCGGGTCGCGCCGCACGCCGGCGAGCTCACCCTGTGCCCGCGCCGCCGGCGCGAGGGCGAGGAGGGCGGCCAGGGCCGGGAGTGCGGCGAGGGACGAGCGGAAGATCATGGATTCGCGGCGGGGTCCTGGTTGTAGTAGTCCTTCAGCTCCTCGTAGAGCTCCGGGTGCCTGCGCTGCAGCAGCGCGGGCTTCTCGAAGAACGCCTCGGTGGCCACGGCGAAGAACTCGGCCTCGTTCTGCGTGCCGTAGCGGTCGAGCACCGTCCCGCCGCCCTTGCGGGCGGCGCGCCGCAGCGCCAGGTACTCCTCGCTCAGCACGCGCGCCCACGGCAGGTACGCCGCGAACGATTCCAGCTCCGGCGTGCCGTCGGCGGCGCCGTCTTCCTGGTCGAGCTGGTGGGCGAACTCGTGCAGCACCACGTTGGCGCCGTCGCCCGCGTTGGCGGCGCCGGCGCGGGCGTCCTGCCACGAGAGCACCACCGCGCCGTCGGCCCACGACTCGCCCAGCCGCGCCGAGGGGCCCTCGTGCACCACGTGCCCGTCCTGCGTGGCCTGGTGGGCGATGTAGCCGCGCGGGTAGACGAGGATGGAGCGGAGGCGGGAGTAGTAGTCGTTGTCCTGCAGGCGCAGCAGGAGGACGCACGCCTGCGCGGCGATGGTGACGCGGATCTCGTCGGTGAGCTCCAGGCCGCCGCAGCCTTCGAAGCGCTTCTCGGCGAGGAACACGTGCACGTGCCCGAGCAGCGCCCGCCGGTCCTCCTCGGAGAGCCGGCGGTACATGGGCACGTTCTTCTCGACGATGCGCAGCCACTCGGGCGGGAACGGCTGCGCGCGCAGCCGCCCGCGGCGGCGGTTCCTCCCCCAGTTGAACAGCACTCTCATACCCCCGATTCGTGCCGCTCCCCTTGCCCCAGCGGTTGAAACCGCGGGCAACAACTACGCAAAGTCGGCCTTCGCCGACTGCAAGGCGAGTCTCGTGCTCTCCGACACCCACCCTGTCATTCCGAGGTCCGGTCACGCGGGCGCGGCCGCTGCACCGTCGACGGCAGGACCGAGGAATCTGGCCGAGGCATGCCTGGGAGCCGGGTGCGGCAGCCTCACCGTGGCGAAGGTTGCGAAGAATTACGGTTCAGCCAGGGGCAGTCGCTCTCCGGCAGAGCACCAGCCGCGCCGGCTAGATTCCTCGTTCGTCCCTCACTCGGGAATGACAATCGTTGTAGGGCTCGCGGCGCTGCTTCAGCCTTCTTCCAAAACCGCGATCACCTGCTCACGGGTAACGCTCGGGAAGTCGTCGAGGAATTCATCGAGCGTGTGGCCGCCCGCGATGTAGTCCACCAGGTTCTTGAGCGGCACGCGCGTACCCACGAAGACGGGCGTCCCCCCAAGGATCTGGGGATCGCTGTGGATCACGCTGCTGGTTCCGTGAATTGCCATGCGTCACCTCCTCGCGTTCGAATTGCTCCCATTCAAGGTGATGGAGACCGGGCGCGACCGCAATCAGAGGCACCGAATTCGTTGACTCGCATTCCGCGTCCGGGCATGGCGAACTCCGGTGCATCGCGGGCGCGGGCGACGCATGCGTCGCACCCTACGGGCGTTTTCGAGGTGTCCACCGACGGCAATCGAAGCGCCCCGGAGCCGTCGAACAACCCTCCCCCGGAACGGGGGAGGGTGGCGAGCCCAAGCGAGCCGGGTGGGGGCCTCGTCCTTTCGTACTTTCGTCCTTTCGTACTAGGTTGTTCCCCCATGTCCATCCGCCGGATTTCCTGGGGAATCGTGGCCGTCCTCCTCGCGTGCGCGCGCCTGGCGCAGGCGCAGTCGCGCACCGTGGCCGTGGTGTACGACGACTCCGGCAGCATGGGCAACGCCGAAGACCCGGCCGCCCCCTGGCGCTACGCCAACTACGCCTTCCAGACCCTCACCGGCCTCCTCGCCCCCCAGGACGCGCTGCTGGTGGCGCGGATGAGCAATTACGCCACGCCGGAGCGCATCGACCTCTCCGCGCAGCCGGCCTCCGTCGTCCGCATCCGCCAGACGGCCCACGCCGCCGCACAGCAGACGCCGTACGAGGCCGTGCAGAGCGCCATGCAGGCCCTCGTCCGCACCGCCGAGCAGGAGGCCGCCGCCGGCCGCGCGCCCAGCGAGAAGTGGCTGATCATCATCACCGACGGGCAGTTCGTCGACCGTCCGCTCACCGCCGACGAGGAGACGTGGATCACCACCGAGATCCGCGACTTCGTGCAGAAGACGGGCGCCCGCACCCTGCTGCTGATGATCGGCAACGTGGACCAGCAGCTCCTCCGCCTCTGGGAGCGCGAGGCGCAGGCCCGGCGCTACGAGGCCGCCGACCGCGCCCAGATCGCGGAGCGCATGCGGCAGATCGCCGCCGACATCACCCAGCGCAGCCTGCAGCCCCTCCCCACCCAGGTGCAGGGGAGCACGGCCACCCTGGTGAGCGAGCTCCCCCTGCGGCGCGTCACCGTGCTGCAGCAGTGGGAGCAGGCCGCCTCGCTCGCCGAGCTCCGCCAGGCCCGCAGCGGCCGCGAGGGGCTCTCCGCCTCGGCGCCGTCGGAGCCGGCCATGCCCGCGGCCTCCACCGACCCGGTGTTCGCGCGCATCCACCACGTCACCGGCGCCGGGGCGGACGCGGTGATCCCCGAGGGCACCGTCCGCTTCGAGTTCGGAGCCCCGGTCGACGCGCAGCACCTGCAGCTCCTCCCCGAGGTGGCCGCCCGCCTGGCCGTGTGGCTGGCCGACGAGGAGGGGCGCCCCCTCCCCGGCGCCGGCCCCGTCCACGAGGTGTGCGAGGGCACGCCGGTGCGGGTGCGCGCCACCCTCCTCTCCCCCGCGGGCGACACCCTGCTGCGCCTGGTCCGCCGGCCGGAGGAGCTGCGCATGGAGATGCAGGCCGGCGGGCAGACCGCCGCCCTGGCGCGCGCCGACACCGGGAGCTGGTACGAGCACCCGCTGGCCCCCGCGGCGGGCGACGTGGCCGTCTCCGTCTCGGCCGCCTACCCGGGGTACTTCCACTTCCGCTCGGCGCTCCTCACCGTGCGGCCGGTGGAGTGCCGGCCGCGCGCGCTCGCCTTACTCCCGGTGCGCCCCTGGCGGGCGAAGGTCACGGAGATCGACGGCGCGCCCCCGGTCGTCCTGGCGCCCACCGCCGACGGCGCGCCGGTGCGCCCGGAGGAGCTGGCGCGCTGGACGCTCACCCGGCTCGACTCCACCCGGCTGAAGGTGGACATCGAGCGCACCGCAACCGGGTGGACGCTCCGGCCGCGGCGCACCTGGGGGCTGGCCTGCTGCACCCCCACCGGCGACCTCCCAATCACGGTGGAGCTGCGCTCCCCCAACTCGCGCGAGGCGCCGGTGCGCGCCACCGTGCCGGTGCAGGTGGAGGACGTGGGCTTCTGGCGGAAGTGCGGCTGGCTGGTGCTCCTGGCCTTGCTCGTGCTCCTGCTGGGGTGGTACCTGATCCGCGTGCTCCGCAAGCGGCGCTTCTGCCCGGGGAGCGAGATCGTCTACCAGCGGGTGGGGCGCTCCTCCAGCCGCCAGTTCACCCACGGGCTCCCGGGGAAGAACCCCCTCGTCCGCTGGCTGGTGCCCACCCGCGCCGAGCGGCGGGGGGTGGAGGGGATCGTCTTCGAGCCGGGGCTGCGCTGCAGCTACCTCGTCCTCCCGGCCAAGGCGCAGACGGACGACATGTACGTGGCGGGCGAGAAGATCGAGGACCCGGGCCGGCGCGACGTGCGCATCGCCAACGGCGACGCGCTCGAGGTGCGGCGCGGCGACGGCCGGCGCGAGACCTACACCTATTCCCTTCGCTCCACCTGACCCGGAGAGTGTCGTCATGGCGGAAGTACCGACGCTGCTGATCGGCCTGGGAGGCATCGGCTCGCGCGTGGTGGACACGGTGCACGGCTGGATCCCGCCGGAGCGGCGCCAGTTCGTGGCCGCGCACGCCTTCGACACCAACGTCAACGACATCAGCAAGCTGCGCGGGCTGCAGGGGCGCGTCACCCAGACCAGCGAGCGCTGGACGGTGGGGCAGTACCTCCACCGGGCGGACCCGCTGGTGAAGGAGTGGTTCCCCGCCGAGCAGCCCGAGCTGCAGCGCAAGCTCCTCACCGAGGGCGCCGGGCAGATCCGCGCGGTGAGCCGCCTGGCCTACCGCGCCTCGATGGAGACGGGGCGGCTCCACCTGCTGGAGCGGCAGATCGCCACCATCTTCCGCGCCCGCGGCGACGAGGCCGTCTCCAGCGTGCGGGTGATGATCGTCAGCTCGCTGGCCGGCGGCACCGGCGCGGGGGTCTTCCTGCAGACCGCCATGTACCTGCGCGAGCTCTTCGAGCTGCAGTTCGGCCGCAGCAACGTGCTGGTGCGCGGGGCCTTCATCCTCCCCGACGTGCTGATCAAGAGCCGCGTGCTCGACCAGAACGAGTGGGAGAACGTGATGGCGAACGGCTACGCCTCGCTCAAGGAGCTGAACGCCATCACCCTCAACGCCGGCGGCGGCCCCGGCCAGCAGCAGGTGACCATCGAGATGGAGTACCGCCCCGGGCAGACCGACGCCTCCGGGCGGCAGAGCCTGGCCATCACCCCGCGCCAGCTCCCCTACGACTTCGTCTTCCTCTACGACTTCGAGAACACCCGCGGCGAGAACCTGGGGCACCTGGACCACTACCTCGACCAGGTGGCGCAGACCGTCTTCCTCCAGCTCTTCACCCCGATCGCCGCGGGGAACTTCTCGCAGGAGGACAACCAGATCCTCAGCCTGATCGCCAACCACGGGCGCAGCCGCTACGCCGGGGCCGGGGTGTCGCGCCTCATCTACCCGTACGACGACGTGGTGGAGTACTCGGCGCTGCGCTGGGTGACGGACTCGCTCACCGAGCAGTGGCTGAAGCTGGACGCGGACTACGAGGCCGAGTACCGCCAGTACGAGCGCGACCTCCAGGCCGGCGTCACCCGCCAGGAGCCGAGGGTGGCCGAGCGCTACACCTGGCTGCTGGACAACTACGCCGCGGGCGACCGGCCGGACCCCTTCTTCACCGAGGCGCACCGCGCCACCCAGGTGCTGGACGAGAAGGGGCGCCCCACCGAGGCCAAGCACGCGCTCTTCCTGGGCGCGGTGGAGCAGGAGGTGGAGCGGGTGCTGCAGGAGGACCGCGAGCTGGCGCAGGCGCAGGACGACTGCCGCATCGACGAGGGGCGGCTGGAGGACCGCGACCGCGTGCGCCACGAGGTGATCCGCGTGGAGGACGCGCTGGTGACGCTGCAGCAGCGGGTGCAGAAGGCGGTGGAGGAGTACAAGGTCTTCCTGGTGAACCAGGTGCTGCTGCAGGACTACGACGCCCCCGGCGGCATGCAGGGGCAGGACTTCCGCCTCAACACCTGGCTGCTGGGGAAGCCGGAGCCGCTCCACCCCGTGGCCGCGCGCTACGTGCTCTACCGCCTCTGGCTGGAGCTGGACACCCGGGTGCGCGCCCTCTCCGCGCAGAACGAGGAGCTGCTGAAGACCATCCGCCGCTACGAGCGCGCGTACGACCTGGCCGAGACCGAGGACCTGCAGGAGACGGCCGAGGACCGGGTGCGCAAGTCGCTCGACCAGGGCTTCCTGAAGGCGGTGCTGCGCAACGAGTTCAAGGAGTTCCGCGACGAGTACCTGGACAAGAGCCAGCGGCACCTGCGCTCGCTCACCCGCTTCAAGGTGGACCGGCTGAAGGAGCTGGTCTTCGCGGCGGTGCAGAAGGCGGTGCGCGAGCTGCTCGACGAGTGGGAGCGCTACTTCCGCAACCTGCGCGAGACGCGCAACCACCTGCTCGACGAGCTGCACCAGCGCGCCGCGGCGCACGAGGGCGGCGCGGACCCCACGCAGCAGTACGTCCTGGGGGCGAAGGGGGACAAGGAGAAGCTGTGGGACGGCATCCGCACCACGCTGGCGGGGCGCACCATGCCGGTGGACATCGCGCGGCAGATCTGGCTCGGCCATTACCGCCGCTTCTGCGAGGTCTTCCGCGGCGGGCGCGCCGCCGAGCAGCGCCCCGAGGCCACCGAGGCGCTCTTCCGCCAGGACGTGCTGCGGTGGTGCCGCAACGAGGTGCTGAAGCAGGACGCCCTGCGGCTGAACGTGGTGCGCGCGCTGCGCAAGGAGGCGGACTTCGCCGGCGCCGACGACGGCGACGCGCACGTGGCCGCGCGGGTGGGACGGCTGACCAACCTGGCGCGCCCCTGGGTGCCGGAGGTGCCGGGCGCCGCGGAGATCCACTTCTGGGGGATCCACCCCGAGAGCACCGCCGAGCTGCAGGCGGCGCAGCGCAACACGCTCTTCGGCTCGCAGCTCCTCTCCGACGAGGCGTTCTCGCCCTTCGTGGTGGTGCGCTACCGCGGGCACTACGGGCTGAAGGTGGAGGACTTCCCCAAGTTCTCCTCCGGGAGCCGCGAGCGCGGCCAGCCGGCCGGCACCTACTTCCGCGCCTACACCGACCGCATCGCCCGCGTCGAGGCGGGGAACTCCGTCACCCCGCACCTGGACAAGCGCTGGCACCTGCAGGCCTTCCTCCCCGACCTGAACCCCGCGCAGGCGCAGGAGGACGAGGCCCGGGTGGACCGGGCGTGGCTGGACGGGCTCATCTACGGCTACCTCAAGGTGGCCAGCTTCGACGGGCGCCCGGTGTGGGAGTTCAACCGCGAGACCGGCACCAGCCTGCTGGTGAGCGGCGGCTCGCCCACCCCCGGGAAGCTGCAGGCGCTGCACGAGGCGCTGCGGCACAACCCCTCGGTGGTGGAGCACGCGCTGGAGCGGGCGGAGGAGCAGGCCGAGGCGGACCGGCGCAACCACCCCGAGGCGGTGGAGCCGCACCGCTTCCACCAGGGGTGCGTGCGCAGCCCCGCGCTCGGCGACGGGGCCAACGTGCTCGACCTGGCCTGCCGCTTCCTGGCCGGGGCGCAGCGCGACGAGGCGCTGGAGCAGAAGCAGGAGCAGCTGCTGGCCTCGCTGCTCGACGAGATCGAGGCCTACTACGTGGAGGCGTACGGCGGCCACCGCAGCCACACGGCGCGCACCGCCGCGGCGGCGCTGATCGAGTCGCTGGCGCAGGGGTCGCCCACCTACACCGGCGCCGACCCGGGGAGCTACGAGTTCCGCCGCTGGAAGAACGTGGTGGACAACAAGCTGCAGGCGCTGCGGGCGGGCTGAGGGCGGCGCGTTGAAGACGTTCCTCGTCGACCTGCACGGCGGGCTGGCCCGCTTCGGGCCCGCCCGCCCCCTCCTCTACCCCTTCCTGGCCTCCGGCCGGCTGGAGCTGCTCGGCGCCGCCGACGCCGGCGCGCTCGCCGAGGCGATGCGCATCTCCAGCGTGCGCGACTACCGCCCCCGTGTGCAGGCCGTCTTCCTGGTGGACCTCCCCGCCGGCCCCGGCGGCCGCGGGCTGGCGGAGCAGCTCGGCTGGCTGCGCGCCGAGGTGCTGGCCCCGCTCGCCGCCGCCGGGCTGCAGCCGGCGCGGGTGGTGGTGGTGGCGCTCGACTCGCTCGCCCGCGAGCCGCACACCGGCGTCCCGCTCGACCCGGCCGCCCGCGAGCGCTGGGAGCGCGACGCCGAGGCGCTCGCCGGCGGCGACCCCGCCGCGTTGCGGGAGCTGCACCTGCTCCGCTTCCCCCTGCGGCGCGCGCCGGAGCCCGCCTTCCAGCAGGACCTGGTGAGCCTGGTGTACCTGGCCGGCGCGCTGGTGGAGCTCTTCGAGGCGGGCGAGGAGCTGGGCGGCGGGCGCGTCCTGGGGGTGGACGAGGTGGCGCTCGACGGGCCCGCGGTCGCCGCCTGGATGGCCGAGTACGAGCGCGCGCTGGGGCGGGCGCTGGACGCGGTGGGGCACCAGCTGGAGCACCCCGAGCCGGTGACGCTCCGCCTGGTGGAGGACGCCGGCTGCGGGTGCGCCGGGGCGCTCGACCTCCCCCGCCTGGGGCAGAAGACCTTCCGCCGCCTG
>DASUNK010000304.1:0-11352 GCA_036277195.1 Longimicrobiaceae bacterium
CCCACGCGCCCCACCGACGAGGCGCACCCGGTGGAGCGGATCACGCGCACGTAGCTCGACTGGTTGGTGCGGGGCACGAAGTCCGGCCGCCCCGTCCGGCTCTCGATGTGGCTGATGGCGTTGGTCACCCGGCTCTGCTGCGGCACGTTGGAATCGATGGTGTAGGGCACCACGCCGCTCGGCCAGCGCGCGCTGCTCCCGTCGCGCACCACGCCGTAGCTGGGGCGCAGCGCCTCCTCGCGCGTGGGGGCGATCTGCTCCACCGGGCCCAGGTCGATGTCGCCCTCGAAGATGGCCCGGCCGTGCTGGATCTCGTACGTCACCTCGACGGGGTGGAAGCCGTTCTCCAGGATCCAGCCGGTGCGCACCTCGCCGCGGCTGGCGAAGCCCTCCGGCTGCGTGCGGATCTGCGCGTTGTCGCCGGGCGTGGCGAGGTCGTCCTGGCAGGCGGCCAGGAGCGCGAGCGCGGCGAGTACGGGGATCGGGCGAAGTCGGCGCAAGGGACGTCCTCCTGAAGTGGGGAGAAGAGGAACCACCGATGGCGTAGCGGCCGCCGCCCGGTGCAGGACGGAGGCCAGGGCCGCCTGGACGGCGGACTTCCTTTCCCGACAAGAGGTTGGGCGTCGTTCGACGCAAACGGTGAAGAATTACGGCCGCACCGTTCTGGGGCGGCCGCACCGTTTCGGGCGCTCGAAACGCGCCAGCGGAGGGAAGAGAAGGGAAGGGGGGTGGGGGTCCGGCTACAGGAGCACGCCGCCGGCGAGGGTCGCGGCCGCCTCGGGTCCGCCGATCAGCCGCTGCACCAGCGAGAGGATGCGCCGCAGGTCCGTGGGCTTGGCGATGTGGGCCGCGAAGCCCTCCTGCAGCGCGCGCGACTCGTTCCACTCCAGCACGTCGGCGCTCAGCGCCACCACCGGGATGCCGCGCGTCTCCTCGCGCTCCGTCAGGCGGCGCAGCGCCTCCAGCCCGTCGAGCCGGGGCATGCGCCGGTCCATCAGGATCACGTCGGGGCGCGCCCGCCGGGCCACCTCCACCCCCTCCTCGCCGTCGTAGGCGTGGAGGACGGAGTAGCCGGCGTGCCGGAGGTACGCCTCGCAGATGGTGTGCTGATCGGGATCGTCGTCCACGATGAGCACCGTCTTGCCGGGCATGGAAGGGAGCTCCGCGCGGGGGGCCTGCGAACCACTGGGGTGGGGACTGCGAAATCTAATCGGCCGCGCGCCAAGGTCCAACGGTTTTTTCGTCGCGATCGCGTCACCGCGCCCGCGGCGGAGCGCGGTGTGACGCGCGGCGTCAGGTCACCGGGCGGTGGTCGGGCACGCGGCCCACCCCCGGCTCCTGCTCCACCCCCAGCGCCTGCGGCGACTCCTCGGGGGGCACCACCGGGGCGTGCGGGTCGAAGTCGCCCTCCCAGCGCGCCATCACCACCGTGGCCAGGCAGTTCCCCACCACGTTGATGGTGGTGCGCCCCATGTCCATCAGCTCGTCCACCCCCAGGATCACCGCCACCCCCTCCAGCGGGAGCCCGAAGGTGGCCAGCGTCCCCGAGAGGATCACCAGCGACGCCCGCGGCACGCCGGCCACCCCCTTCGAGGTGAGCATCAGGGTGAGCATCATCACCAGCTGCTCCCCGGTGGAGAGCTCGATCCCCGCGGCCTGGGCCACGAACACCGAGGCCAGCGCCAGGTAGAGGGTGGTGCCGTCCAGGTTGAACGAGTACCCGGTGGGCATCACGAAGGCCACGATGCGCCGCGGCACCCCGATGGCCTCCATCGCCTGCATGGCGCGCGGGAGCGCCGCCTCGGAGCTGGTGGTGGAGAAGGCGATGAGGGCGGGCTGCTTCACCGCCTGCAGGAAGCGGCGGATGGGCACCCGCGCCAGCAGCGCCACCGGCACCAGCACCAGCACCACGAAGACGATCAGCGCCGCGTACAGCGTCAGGATCAGCTTCCCCAGGTTGATCAGGATGCCGAACCCGCTGTGCGCCACCGTCACCGCGATCGCCGCCCCGATGCCGATCGGGGCGTAGCGCATGATCAGCGCGGTGAACTTGAACATCACCTCGGAGAGCCCCTCGCAGAACCCCAGCATCATCTCCTTGGGGCGCCCCCGGACCTGCGAGAGCGCCACCCCGAAGAGGATGGCCCAGAACACCACCTGCAGCACCTCGTTGTGGACCGCCGCCTCCACCACGTTCTGCGGCACCACGTGCTCCAGGAACGACGAGATGGTCAGGTCGTTCCCCGTCCGCGCCAGCTCCTCGCCCTGCTCGGCGGGGGCGGACAGCGACACGCCCACCCCCGGCCGGGTGAGGTTCACCGCCGCCAGCCCGATGAAGAGCGCCAGCGTGGTGACGATCTCGAAGTAGATGATGGACTTGAGCGCCAGCCGCCCCACCCGCTTCATGTCGTCGCCGTGGCCCGCGATCCCGATCACCAGCGTGGCGAAGATGATCGGGACCACGATCGACTTGATCATCCGCAGGAAGATCGTCGACAGCGGCTTCAGGTCGCCGGCGGAGAAGCACCCGGCGTTGGTGGGGCAGTTGCGGTCGGGGAAGAGCCCGCCCAGCACGATCCCGATGGCCATGGCCACCAGGATCCACTGCGTGAGCGTCAGGCGCCGCAGGAGCTTGAGCATGACCTACGCGAAGAACGGCGCCAGCACCAGCATCACCGTCGCCAGCAGCTTGATCAGCACGTGCAGCGAGGGCCCCGCCGTGTCCTTGAACGGGTCGCCCACCGTGTCGCCGATCACCGCCGCCTTGTGGGCGTCGGAGCCCTTGCCGCCGTGCTCGCCCATCTCGATGTACTTCTTGGCGTTGTCCCAGGCGCCGCCGCCGTTGTTCAGCAGCGAGGCCATCAGGATCCCCGCGATGGTGCCCACCATCAGGAAGGCGGCCAGCGCCTCGGCCCCCGCCCCCAGCAGCTTGAACACCACCCCGGCCGCGATCGGCATCCCCACCGCCAGCACCCCGGGGAGCACCATCTGCCGCAGCGCCCCGCCGGTGACGATGTTCACGCACTGCGCGTAGTCCGGCCGCTCCGTGTTCTGCAGGATCCCCGGGCGCTCGCGGAACTGGCGCCGCACCTCCTCGATGACGTATCCCGCCGCGTTCCCCACCGCGCGGATGGCGGTGGCCGAGAAGAGGAACACCAGCATCGCCCCCAGGAACCCGCCCACGAACACCGCCGGGTTGGCCAGGTTCACCCCCACGAACTCGGCGCCGTACTCGCGCGCCGTGTCGAGGAAGGCCGAGAAGAGGAGGAAGGCCGCCAGCCCCGCCGAGCCCAGCGCGTACCCCTTGGTGAGCGCCTTGGTGGTGTTGCCCGCCGAGTCCAGCTTGTCGGTGCGGTTGCGCACCTCGTCCGGCTGGTGGCTCATCTCCACGATGCCGCCGGCGTTGTCGGTGATCGGCCCGAAGTTGTCCATCGCCAGGATGTAGCCGGCGGTGGAGAGCATGCCGATGGTGGCCACCGCCGTGCCGAAGAGCCCGGCGTGGTCGATCCCGGTGGCGGCCGACCCCTCGGCCAGGAGGCCCGCGGCCTCGATCCCCGTGGTGCTCCCCAGCCAGTACGAGCTCAGGATGGCGGTGCCGATCATGATCACCGGGAGCGCCGTGCTCTCCAGCCCCACCGCCAGCCCCGCGATGATGTTGGTGGCCGGGCCGGTGAGCGACTGCTGCGCGATCGACTTCACCGGGCGGTAGCGGTACTCCGTGTAGTACTGGGTGATGAAGACGAAGGCCACCGAGGTGAGGATGCCGATCACCGCGCACCCGAAGAAGCGCAGCCAGGCGTCCTCGCTCCCGGCCGGGTCCAGCAGGAGCCGGCAGGTGGCGAAGAGCCCCACCAGCGCCAGCGCCACCGTGACGTAGAAGCCGCGGTTGAGCGCCGCCATCGGGTCCTCGTCCTCCTTCATCCGCACCACCACCACCCCCACGATGGAGGCGAGCAGCCCCGCGGCCGCCGCCGCCAGCGGGAAGAGGATCCCCTGCACCCCCAGCACCGAGACCAGGGCGATCCCCAGCACCATGGCGCCGATGTTCTCGGCCGCGATCGACTCGAAGAGGTCCGCCCCGCGGCCGGCGCAGTCGCCCACGTTGTCGCCCACCAGGTCCGCGATCACGGCGGGGTTGCGCGGGTCGTCCTCGGGGATGCCGGCCTCCACCTTCCCCACCAGGTCCGCGCCCACGTCGGCCGCCTTGGTGTAGATGCCGCCGCCCAGCTGGGCGAAGAGCGCCACGAAGCTGGCGCCGAAGCCGTAGCCCACGATCAGGAGCGGCGCCTTCCCCGGCTCGGTGCCGAGCAGGCGCAGGACGGCGAAGAGCGCCGCCACCCCCGCCAGCGAGAGCGCCACCACGAAGAAGCCCGCCACCGCCCCGCCGCGCAGCGCCGTGCGCAGCGCGCCGCCGATGGAGGTGCGCGCCGCCGCCGCCACCCGGATGTTGCTGCGGATGGCCACCCACATCCCCGCGATCCCCGCGATCCCCGAGCAGGTGGCGCCGAAGAGGAAGGCGGCCGCGGTGTAGATCGCCATCTGCGTGCGGTCCGCCGGGTCGGACGGGGCGCTCTCGCGCAGCACCGCGTAGAGCACGAACACCAGCGCCCCCGTGGCCAGCGCCAGCAGGGCGATGGTGCGGTACTGCCGGCGCATGAACGCCTCGGCGCCCTCCTGGATGGCGCCGGCGATGTGCTGCATGGCCTCGTTGCCGCGGTCCTGCCGCAGCACGCCCCCGGCCAGCCAGAGGGCGGCCGCCAGCGCCACCGCCGCGGTCACGAAGACGAAGAGGAGGGTGTTGCGCTCCGTGCCGCCCACGCCGCTCATGAGCAGCGCGGCCAGCCCCGCGGCTACCACCACCGCCGCGATGGCCACCAGCAGGGTGGGCCCGCCCAGGGCCGGAGCGCGGCCGCCGGGCGGGGGCGGGGGCGGAGCGGCGACCGCGCCCGTTCCTGCGGGCGCGGCCGGAGTGGTCACCACACGGTCTTCCTGAGGAGAAGTCGACATTCTCGCTTTAACGGTCGTCGGTATAGGTGGGCCGCGGGGGCTCGCTCTCGAACACCTGGCCACCGCGCGTGCGCCGGACCACGCTGTGCTTCCGGCTGTAGAGGAAGTAGATCACCATCCCGATGGCCAGCCACACCAGCAGGCGCACCCAGGTCACCGGGTTGAGCCCCACCATCATGGCCAGGCACACCACGATCCCCAGGATCGGCACCAGCGGCACCAGCGGCGTGCGGAAGGGGCGCTCGCGCTCCGGCTCCTTCACCCGCAGGTACCACACGCCCGCGCACACGATCACGAACGCCAGCAGGGTGCCGATCGAGGTCATCTCGCCGAGCTGGGCGATCGGGAAGGCGCCCGCCGCGATCATGCACACCACGCCGATCAGCAGGGTGCTGATGTGCGGGGTGCGGAAGCGCGGGTGCAGCCGGGAGAAGAGCGGCGGGAGGAGCCCGTCGCGCGACATGGAGAAGAAGATGCGCGGCTGCCCCAGCAGCATCACCAGCATCACCGAGCTGAGGCCCGCGATGGCGCCGATCTTGATCAGGTCGCGCAGCACCGTGTACCCCGTGGCCTCGATCCCGACCGCGATCGGCTCCGCCACGTTCAGCGTGGTGTAGGGCACCAGCCCGGTGAGGATCGCCGAGACCAGGATGTAGAGCACCGTGCAGATCACCAGCGAGCCCAGGATGCCGATCGGCATGTCGCGCTGCGGGTTGCGCGCCTCCTGCGCCGTGGTGGAGACCGCGTCGAAGCCGATGTAGGCGAAGAAGATCACCCCCGAGGCGCGCAGGATGCCGCTCCAGCCGTACTCCCCGAAGCCTCCCTCGTTGGGCGGGATGAAGGGGCTCCAGTTGTCCGCCGCCGTCGACGGGTTGCGCAGGAGGAAGTAGCCGCCGGCCAGGATGAAGGCCATCACCACGACCAGCTTGATCACCACCACCACGTTGTTGAACCGGGCCGACTCCTTGATCCCCACCACCAGGATGCAGGTGATGGCCGCGATGGCCGCCGCCGCCACCAGGTTGAACACCCCGGTGGCCGTGGGGAGCGAGGCCAGGTCCACCCCCTGCGCGGCGAGCTGCTCGCGGAGCTGCTCCGTGATCTGCACCCACGACGAGGAGTTGGGGAGCTGCACCAGCTGCGCCCCCGGGGCGTTCGCCCACTGCGGCGGCACGTTGATCCCCAGGTCGCGCAGGAAGCTCACCACGTATCCGGACCATCCCACCGCCACCGTCGCCGCCCCGAACATGTACTCCAGGATCAGGTCCCACCCGATGATCCAGGCGATCAGCTCTCCGAGCGTGGCGTAGCCGTAGGTGTACGCCGAGCCCGCGATCGGGATCATGGCCGCGAACTCCGCGTAGCAGAGCCCCGCGAAGGCGCAGCCGAGGCCCGCGATCACGAACGAGAGCACGATGCCGGGACCCGCGTACTGCGCCGCCGCGCTCCCGGTGAGCACGAAGATCCCCGTGCCGATGATCGCGCCGATGCCGAGCGCGATCAGGTTCACCGGTCCGAGTGCGCGCTTCAGGCTGTGCTCGCCCTCGCTGAACGCGTCAGCGCGCAGGTCGTCGATGTTCTTGCGGATGAAGAGGCTCACGGTCTTGGTTCCGGATCGGGGTGGCAAAACGCGTCCCGCGCACGCCGGGGTGCGGGGACGCGGGGCTTCCGCGGCGTGGGGACGAACGGAATCCAGCGCATTCGCGAGGTGGTGGGCTTTCCGGGAAAGCGAATCCGGCCAATCTAACCGGCGGGTGCACAACCTACAAGCATCGTCCGCACCCGGCCAGATTGCGCCCGGGCGCCCGGGCGCGTACGCTTCCCCCATCTCGCGCCCCCTCGGAAGCACCCGGCCGCGCATCCGCACCTGTTTATGCCCAACACCGCCGACCTGCTGGCCGTACCGGACACCCGCTCCTTCTCCCTCCGCCGCGTGCTGCAGCGCCTGCTGGCCGCCCGGCGCGTGGTGCTCACCACCCACGTCAACGCCGACGGCGACGGGAGCGGCTCCGAGGCGGCGCTCGCCGCCTGGCTGGAGGAGCGGGGGATCCTGGCCACCGTGGTGAACCCCACGCCCTTCCCCGAGACCTACCGCTTCCTCCTGCACCGCGACGACCTGGTGGCCGAGGCCGGCACCCCCGAGGCCGAGGCGGCGCTGGCCGGGGCGGACCTCTTCGTGGTGCTCGACACCGCCGAGCCGCAGCGGGTGGGGGTGCTGGCCCCGCGGCTGCCGCGGGCGCAGACGGTGGTCATCGACCACCACCCCGCCGGGCGCGAGGTGGTGGGCGAGATGGCGGTGCAGGACGACACCGCCTCGGCCACCGGCGAGCTGGTCTACGACCTGGTGTCGCTGGCCGGCGACCCGCTCCCCTACGAGGCGGCGCTGGCGGCGTACGTGGCCATCGTCAGCGACACGGGGAGCTTCCGCTTCGGCAACACCACGCCGCGGGTGCACGCGGTGGCGGCCGACCTGCTGGGGCGGGGGATCGACCCCGAGGACGTCTTCCGCCGCCTCTTCGCCACCGCGCCGCGGCGGCGGCTGGAGCTGCTGCGCGACGCGCTCTCCTCCCTGCACACCGACGACGAGGCGCGGCTGGCCTGGATGGTGGTGACGGAGGAGACGGCGCGCCGGCACGGCGCCGACCCGGAGGACTTCGACGGGCTGATCGAGCACGCGCGCGCCATCGAGGACACCGAGGTGGCGATGCTCTTCCGCGAGACGGGGGAGGGGCAGGTGAAGGTGTCGTTCCGCTCCAACGCGGCGGCCGACGTGAACGCCATCGCCCGCCGCTTCGGGGGCGGCGGGCACGTGAAGGCGGCGGGCGCCCTGGTGGACGGCTCCGCCGCCGAGGTGGTGCCGCGGGTGGTGGAGGCGGTGCGCGGCGCGCTCCTCTCCTGAATCAGCGCCCGGTGAACGGGTGCCGGTTGGCGTAGTTGTAGGCGGTGATGGCCGCGATCACGTGGCAGACCCAGCCGAAGAGCCCGCCGGTGCCGATCCACAGCCCCGGGGTGACGATGAACCAGAAGATCGCGCGCCAGATGGTGCCGTTGTAGAGCTGGCCCAGGCCGGGGATGAGCAGGCTCAGGACCGCCGCCGTGCCGGGATGTCTCACGATAGTGCCTCTCGCGTGGGAAGTCGCTCGTCGCCGATCGGGGCGCCGTACGCACGAGCCGCGCGCGGAGTTTCGCGGGGGAAAGTGGAACCGCGCCGCGGTCCTCCCGGGGACCTCGGCGCGGCAAAAGGCGCTTACTTCCGATCTATACGGGCATCGCGCTCGGACTCGGGCCGGCACGTCGGTCTGGGTTGGGGGGAGTTGGGCGCCGCCTCCCCGGGCGGCCCGGACATCGCCTGAAAACGTTTCCATACGACGCCAATACGTATTTGCAGGCTGCGTACCCGCCTGGCCCAGGAAGGGAAGTGCTTGCGGCGCAAGCACTTCCCTTTTTGGCCCCTGAACCCCCGGCACGGTGGACTGAGGCGCACCGGTCCCGGGTGGGGTGACGCCTCCACAAACGGACGGCGGCGCGGAACGCAAGCGCGCGAAAGGATCGTGCCTACTCCAGGTCCCCTTCCAGGTAGGTGTAGCCGGCCAGCCCGGCCACGTAGTCGGCGATGAAGGTGTTCGCCTCCGCCCGCTTCAGCCGCGCGTTCGCCACCTTCTTGCGGAAGGTGGCGATCAGGTCCTGGGAGCTGAACTGCACGTAGTTCAGCACCTCGGTCACCGTGTCGCCGTGCACCAGGTCGCCCACCTCGTAGCCGTCCTCCGTCAGCCGGATGTGCACCGCGTTGGTGTCGCCGAAGAGGTTGTGCAGGTCGCCGAGGATCTCCTGGTACGCCCCGGTCAGGAAGATCCCCAGGATGTACGGCTCGCCGTGGCGGAAGGAGTGCAGCTCCAGCGACGGCTTGGGCTTCCGCCATCCCACGAAGCGGTCGATCTTCCCGTCCGAGTCGCAGGTCATGTCCTGCAGCGTCCCGCGCCGGTCCGGCTCCTCGTCCAGCCGGTGGATCGGCATGATCGGGAAGAGCTGGTCGATGGCCCACGAGTCCGGGAGCGACTGGAAGAGCGAGAAGTTGCAGAAGTAGCGGTCCACCAGCACCGCCTCCAGCTCGGGGAGGATGTCCTCGTACTCCTCCGGGTCCTCCTGCGCCAGGCGCGCCACCCGGTTCATCACCGCCAGCCAGTAGCGCTCCGCCTGCGCGCGCTCGCGCAGGCTCAGCGTGCCGCTGTTGAAATGCACCTGCACCTGGTCCTTGGTGAAGCTGGCGTCGTGGTACACCTCGCGCAGGCTGCGCTTCCCCACCTCCTTGAAGCTGGCCGCCAGCTCCTGCACCAGCAGGTGCGCGTCGTCGCCCACCGGCTCGGGGTCCTCGGGGCTCTGCGTCTCCAGGTCCACCACGTTCACCAGCAGGAGCGCGTGGTGCGCCGTCAGCGCCCGGCCGCTCTCGCTGATGACGTGCGGCATCGGCACCTCGTTCTCGCGGCATGCCTCGGCCAGGGCGTAGATGATGTCGTTGGCGTACTCCTGCACGCTGTAGTTGACGCTGGCCGGCGCGTTGGAGCGCGAGCCGTCGTAGTCCACCCCCAGTCCCCCGCCCACGTCCACGTACTGCACGTCCACCCCGGCCTGGCGCAGCTCCACGTAGTAGCGGGCCACCTCGGTCATGGCCAGCTTGATGTTGCGGATGTCGGGGATCTGCGACCCCAGGTGGAAGTGGATGAGCTTGAGCACCTCCAGCCGCCCCGCCTTCTCCAGCTTGTCGAGCACCCGCACCAGCTGCGCCGAGTTGAGCCCGAACTTGCTCCGCTCCCCGGCGGACTCGGACCAGCGCCCGGAGCCGGTGGCCGAGAGCTTGATGCGCACCCCCACCGTGGGCACCAGGTCCAGGTCCTTGGCCACGCGCAGGATGGTGTCCACCTCGCTGATCTTCTCGATCACGATCAGCACCGTGTGCCCCAGCTTCTGGCCCATCATGGCCAGGCGCATGAACTCCTCGTCCTTGTAGCCGTTGCAGACGATCAGGTGGTCCGTGCGCTCGGTGAGCGCCAGCACCGCCTGCAGCTCCGGCTTGCTCCCCACCTCCAGCCCCACGCCCACCCCCTCGCCGAACGCCACGATCTCCTCCACCACGTGGCGCTGCTGGTTCACCTTGATCGGGTAGACGGTGGAGTAGCCGCCCTCGAAGCCGAACTCGCGGATCGCGGTCTGGAAGCGGTCGGCCAGCGTCTCGATGCGCCGGCGCAGGATGTCGGAGAAGCGCAGCAGGAGCGGGAGCGTCACCCCCTGGGCCTCCAGGTCCATCGCCAGCTCGAAGAGGTCGAGGCCGCGGACCGGGTCCTTGGTGGGGTGCACGGTGACGTGCCCCTTCTCGTTGACGTCGAAGTAGCCGATCCCCCACCCGGCCAGGTTGTACAGCTCCCGGGAATCGTCCAGGGTCCACGTCCGGGGGGTGGCGACCCGCGTCGCCTCCATCGTCGCAGCCATCCGCGTCCACTCTCCAGGGTGAAAAGGGGTGGTAAGATCGTCCCTGCCGCCCCCGCGCGAAAGGGACCGGGCGCGCGCTTGATTCCCCCGGCCCGGCCCCGCTAGTTTCCGGCCGCCACCCCGGCCGTCCCCACGCCTTCCGGAGCCCGCGCCCCGCATGTACCGCCCGCCCGACTTCTCGCACCCCCGCTTCGCCGCGGCCCCCGACGCGCGCTGGGAGCCGGCCCCGGCGGACGGCGTGCTCCCGGAGGGCTTCTTCTCCACCACCAACCTCCCCACCTACGTGCGCGTGGGCGGGGAGTGGAAGCTGCCGCGCGACCCGCGCATGGACAGCGCGCTGGTGCTGGATGCGGACGGCGTGCCGCGGGTGCTGGAGGGGCGCTACGTGCGCGGCGGGCAGCCGGTGGCGATGGGCTTCGCCGAGGACGGCTCGGAGGGGATCTTCGTGCACGCCACCGGGCTGGTGGGCGACCCGGACCAGGGCCCCGAGGGCGAGTTCAAGTTCATGTCCTCCGAGGTCTCGCGCGAGAAGCCCACCGACTACGCCGAGATGGCGCGCATCCTGGTGGACGAGCGCGAGCGCGGGGGGCACTTCGTCTGGGTGGTGGGCCCCGCGGTGCTGCACTCGCGCGGGCGCGACACGCTGGCCTGGTTCGTCCGCGAGGGGTTCGTGGGGGTGCTCTTCGGGGGGAACGCGGTGGCGGTGCACGACATCGAGGCCGCCACCATGGGGACCACGCTGGGGATGAACGAGCGCGGGGTGCCGGTGGAGGGGGGGCATGCCTTCCACATGCGCGCCATCAACCGGGTGCGCCGGGCCGGCTCCATCCGCGCGGCGGTGGAGCAGGGGCTCATCGCCGA
>DASUNK010000305.1:0-7586 GCA_036277195.1 Longimicrobiaceae bacterium
TGTCCGGGTGGTTCCGACATCGAGCCTCGAAAGGGAAAGCGCTCAGTACACCCGCCCGCCGAGCGTGTGCCTCAAGTCCTTGCTCCGGGGGGAGATACGCCCGGCGCGGGAGAAACGGATTCGTCCCCGCTCAGTCCCCCGGCTCCACGAAGGCGGGCTCCAGCGGCGGCCCGTGGCGCTGCTTCCGCGAGCGCTCGATCTCCTCCTCCACCACCGCGCGCCGCCGGAAGAGCCCCCCGAACCACTCCCGCCACTCGTCCAGGATCTCGTAGAAGGTGGGGATGGCCACCAGCGTCAGCACGGTGGAGGTGATCACCCCGCCGATCACCGCGATCCCCATCGGGGCGCGGAACTGCGCGCCCTCGCCCGTCCCCAGCGCCACCGGGATCATCCCCGCGATCAGCGCGAAGGTGGTCATCAGGATCGGGCGCAGCCGCACCGCGCCCGCCTCGATCAGCGCCTCGCGCCGCTCCATCCCCTTCTCGCGCCCCCACTTGGCGAAGTCGATCAGCAGGATGGCGTTCTTGGCCACGATCCCCATGAGCAGGATCACCCCGATCATGCTCATGATGTTGAGCGTGTTCCCCGTCACCCACAGCCCCAGCACCACCCCGATCAGCGAGAGCGGGAGCGAGAGCATGATGGCCAGCGGGTCCAGGAAGGAGTGGAACTGCACCACCAGGATGAGATACATCAGCATCAGCGCCACGCCCAGGGCGAAGAAGATGCGCCCGAACACCTCCTGCTGGTCCTCGGTCTCGCCCCCCTGGGTGATGCGGTAGCCCTCGGGGAAGCGCACGTTCTCCTCGATGCGCGTGTTGATGGCGGCGATCACCTCGGAGAGCGGGGCCCCCGAGGTGTTGGCCTGCACGTTGATCACCCGGTCGCGGTCCAGGTGGTCGATCTGCGCCGGGCCCACGCTGCGCTCCACCCGCGCCACCTGCCCCAGCGGCACCGTCACCGGCCCCTGCGGCCCGTTCAGCACCAGCGGGAGCTGCTCCAGGTCCGCCGGGCGGGTGCGGGCCTCGGGCGAGAAGCGCACGGTCACGTCGCGCGTCTCGCCGGAGGGGTCCACCCAGTCGCCCACGTCGATGCCGGCGAAGGCGGGGCGCACCGCCTGCGCCACCTGCCCGGCGGTGATCCCCAGCGAGCCGGCCAGCCCGCGGTCGAGCTGGATGTTCACCTCGGGCCGCTGCCCGCCGGTGCTGAGGTCCACGTCCACCGCGCCCGGCACCTGCTTCACCTCCGCCATCACCTGCTCGGCGAGCTGGTTGAGGCGGTTCACGTCGGGGCCGCGCAGCTGGATCTGGATCTGCTTGTCGCCGCCGAAGCCGCCGGTGGCCAGCGAGGCGGTGGCGCCGCCCACCCGGTTGGCCTCGCGGCGGATCTCGTTCGCCAGCTCCTGCTGGCCCTTGTCGCGCGTGGCCTTGGGGGTCAGGCGCACGTAGATGTTGGCCGCGTCCACGCTCCCGCCCCGGCCGCCCACCGTGGTGTAGGTGTAGCGCACCTCGGGGTGCCGCCGGGCGATGGCCGCGATCTCCTCGCTCTTCAGCCGCGTATACGCCAGGTTCGACCCCGCCGGCGTCTCCACCGCGATCATGAACTCCGAGCGGTCGTCCTGCGGGAAGAACTCCCCGCCCAGCCGCGCGAAGGGGGGGACCGCCTGGATCCCCGCGAACATGAAGACCAGCCCGAGGACGCAGACGACCGCGCGGACCGCCGCGCCCTTCCACCCCCAGCGCAGCGGGATCAGCCCGGCGAGGAAGATGACGGCGAGCGCCGAGCCCAGCACCACCGCGAAGCCGGGGATCCCCTTCATGGGGATGGCCAGCGCCCCGAAGAAGAAGGCGCCGGCGAGCACCGCCACCGGCAGCCGGTGGTCGAGCGCCCAGGCGATCACCTTCCGGTAGTTCTGCGCCTGGCGGTTGAACCAGTGGTTGAAGCGGTCCAGCGCCCGGGTGATGAAGCTCTTCTCGTGCTCGGCCTGGTGCGGGTCCGCCCAGTAGGCGGAGAGCATCGGGTCGAGCGAGAAGGAGACGAAGAGCGACACCAGCACCGAGAAGGCGATGGTGAGCGCGAAGGGGGCGAACCACTGCTCCGCCAGCCCGCCCATGAAGGCGATCGGCACGAAGACGCAGACGATGGAGAAGGTGGTGGCGGCCACGGCCAGCCCGATCTCGTCCGTCCCCTCGCGCGAGGCGGTGTAGTGGTCCTTCCCCATCTCCACGTGGCGCACGATGTTCTCGCGCACCACGATGGCGTCGTCGATCAGGATGCCGATGGCCAGCGAGAGCCCCAGCAGCGACATGGTGTTGAGGGTGAAGCCGAACGCCCACACCGCGATGAAGGAGGCCAGCACCGACACCGGGAGCGCCAGCCCGGTGATGACCGTGCTCCGCCACGAGTTCAGGAAGAGGAACACCACCAGGATGGTGAGGAGGGCGCCCAGGAAGAGGGCCTCCTCCACCGTGGCCACCGAGTCCTCCACCCGCTCGCCGGCGTTCTGCACCACCTCCATGGTGGCGGCGCGCGGGAGCTCGCCCCGGATCTCCTCCACCTTCTCCAGCACCCGCTCGGCCACGTCGGTGGTGCTGTACCCCTGGCTCTTGAGGATGTCGATCCCCACCGCCTCGCGGCCGCTGTAGAGCGCCGCCGAGCGCGGCTCCTCGGTGCCGTCGCGCACCACCGCCACCTCGCCCAGGCGCACGATGCGCCCGCCGCGGTTGGCCACCACCAGGTTGGCGAACTCGCCCGGGCTCTGCAGCCGCCCGCGCAGCCGGATGGTGCGCTCGTCCAGGTCGCCGGTCAGCCGCCCCACCGGCACCGCCAGGTTCTGCTGCAGGAGCCCCTGCACCACCTCGCCGATGCTGACGCCCGCGGACTGCAGCGCCTCGGGCTTGATCTCCACGGTGAGCTCGCGCTCCACCCCGCCCACCACCGTGACCTCGGCCACGCCGGGGAGCCCGCGCAGCTCGCGGGTGACGCCGGGGTCCGCCAGCCGGGTGAGCTCGGGGGCCGCCAGCTCGGTGGAGGAGAGCGTCAGCGAGACGATCGGGAAGTCGTTCGGGTCGAAGCGCGACAGGATCGGCTCCTCCATCTCCTGCGGCAGCTCGCCGCGGATCTGCGAGATGGCGTCGCGGATGTCCTGCGTGGCCTGCTGCACGTCCTTCTCGTAGACGAACGCCACCAGGATGAAGGCGAAGCCGTCCAGCGAGTTGGAGGTGATCTCGTCCACCCCGCTGATGCCGGCGATGGCCTCCTCCACCGGCTCCACCACCTCGCGCTCCACGATGTCCGGCGAGGCGCCGGGGTAGGGGACGGAGACGGTGACGAAGGGCGGCTGGATCTCCGGATACTCGTCCGTGTCCAGGTTGAAGAGCGCGAAGATGCCGAACACCACCAGTGCCAGCATCGACACCACGGTGATGACGGGGCGCTTGATCGCGAAATCCGAGATGAACATGGCCGAGCTCCCTGGCCTCGGAGAATCTGACGGTTTCTTAGTCCTGAGTCCTGAGTCCTAAGTCCTGAACTGCACGGGACCTGGTGAACTCAGGACTTAGGACTCAGGACTTAGGACTTACCGTGATCGGCGTGCCCTCGGAGGTGCCGAGCGCCGCCCCGATGAGCAGGGTGTCGCCCGCCGCCACGCCGGAGACGATCTCCACCCGCTCGGTGTCGGGGTCGCGCAGCCCCAGCCGCACCGGGACGCGCGCCGCCTTCCCCTGGCGGAGCACCACCACCGTGGGCTGCACGCCGCGCTCGTCGACGGCCGAGGGCGGCACGGCGATCCCCTGGCGCGTCGCCGACTCCACCCGGCCCTGGGCGAAGAGGCCGGCCACCAGGCGCCCCTGCTGGTTGGGGACCGACACCAGCACCGGCACCTGCCGGGTGGCCGGGTCCGCCGCGGGGTTGATGCGCTCGATGCGGCCGGTGAAGGCCTCGGCGTAGCCGCTCACGGTGAAGCGCACCGGCGCGCCCACCTTCAGCTCGCCCAGCTGCGCCGCGGGGACGGAGCCCTCCAGGCGCATGCTTCCGGGGTCGATCACGGTGAAGAGCGCCGCGCCGGGCTGCACCACGTCGCCCGCGCTCACCGGCCGGTCGCTGACGATGCCGGAGATCGGCGAGCGCACGGAGGTCTTGGCCAGCTGCTTCTGCGCCTGCGCCAGCATGGCGCGGGCGTTGGCCAGCTGCGCCTGGGCGCTGCTCACCTGCACGCGCGCCTGCTCCAGGTCGCGCTCGGCGATGGCGCCGGCGCTGGCGAGCGTCTGGGTGCGCTCGGCGTTGCGGCGGGCCATGTCGAGCGCCGCCTCGGCGGTGCGCACCGCCGACTGCGCCGAGAGGTGCTGCGCCCCGAGGGAGCTGTCGTCGATGCGGGCGAGCGCCGCCCCGGCGCCCACCGGCTGTCCCTTCTCGGCGAAGACCTGCAGGACCGTCCCCGCCACCTCGGCGCGCACCTGCGCCTCGCGCGCGGCGGTGAGGGTGCCGGAGATGGCGGGGCCGCTGCGCAGCTCCTCCACCTGCAGCACCAGCACGTTCTCGGGCCCGATCGCCACCGCGTCGGGCTGGGCCGGCGGTGCCGCGTCGCTCTCGCGCCCGCAGGCGCCCGCCGCCAGCGCCGCCGCCAGTGCCAGGGCCGGCGCCGCGCGCCGGCTCAGCTGCTTCGCGCTCATTGGTTCCCTCCCGCCCCCGTGAAGGCCGTCTGCGTCTGGGTCGGATCAGCCGCGGGCTGCTGCTGCCGCGGCGCCGGTGGTTGCTGCGGTGGCTGCTGCGGCTGGAACTGCTGCCCCGCGCTGGTGGCCGCCCCGTTGCCGGTGTTCAGCGGCAGGTCCGGGAGCAGCGCCACCCGGGCGCGGGCGATCTGCAGGTCGCGCGCGGCCAGCGCCCGGTTGGCCTGCGCCTGCTGCAGCAGGATGCGGCTGTCGGTGAGCTCCACCTGGGTGGAGATCCCCTCGCGGTAGCGGATCTCGGCGATCTGGTACGCCCGCCCCGCCTGCTCCACCGTCCCCGCGCTCGCCGCGTACGCCGCGCGCGCCGCCTCCAGCCGCTCCAGCGCGGTGCGCGTGTCCAGCTTGGTGAGCGCCTCGGTCTGGGCCAGGCGGGCCCGGGCCTCCAGCAGGTTGGCCTCCGCCACCACCTGGTCGCCCCGGAGGCGGCCGCCGGTGAAGAGCGGCACCGAGAGCGAAGCCCCCACCGTCCAGTTCTCGCGGAAGTCGCTCCAGGCGGGGAAGGTCCCCTGCGGGTAGCCCACCCGCCCGTAGTTCATGTTCAGCGACACCGAGGGGAGGCGCTGCGCCCGCGCGATGCGCACCGCCTCCTGCTGCACCCGCACCTGCTCCTGCGCCTGGCGCACCGGGGCGCGGTTGGCGAGCGTCGTGTCGCCCAGCAGCGCCTGGTTGGCCGCGTACGCCGCCACCGGCACCGGCTGCTCGTCGTTCAGCCCGGTGGTGAGCGCCAGCGGCTGCTCCAGCGGCAGGTTGAGCAGGAGCTTCAGCCGCACGTAGGCCAGCTCCCGGTCCGAGCGGCGCTGGATGACCACGGGGCGCTGGTTGTCGCGCGTCACCTGGGCGCGCAGCAGCTCGAACTCCGGCTGGTTCCCCACCTGCCGGGCGAGCTGCGTCTGCCCCAGGGTGGTCTCGGCCTGCTGCAGCGTGGCCTCGGCGATCTCCAGCAGCCGGTCCGAGAGCACGGCGTCGTAGTAGGCCTGGGTCACGTCCAGCACCAGCTGCGCGCGGGTGGAGGCCAGCTCCGTCTCCGCGCGGCGGCGCCCCGCGTCGGCGATGCGGTTCTGCGCCGACACGCGCCCGCCGGAGAAGACGTCCTGCGCCACGGTGAAGCCGAAGCGCCAGGTGTTCTCGCGGCCGAAGGGGAGGTCGCCCAGCCCCGCGAAGGGATTGCCGTTCACGGCGCAGTCCACCGCGTGCTCCAGCGAGTCCACCCGCTCCTCCAGGGGAAGGGTGGGGTTGGGGGCGAAGGAGCCGCACCCCACCGGCCCCGTCTGCGTGCTGTCGGTGGCCCCGCCGCCGATGGACTCGAACTCCGAGGCCAGGGCGCGCGAGTACGCGACGGTGCCGAACACCTGCGGCAGGCGCTGGCTGCGGGCGCGCAGCGTCTCGCCGCGGGCGCGCGACATGCCGGCGCGGGCGATGATCACCTGGTCGCTCACCGACTCGGCGATGCGCAGCGCCTCTTCCAGCGAGACCTGCGCGGGGCCGGCCGCCGGCTGCGGCGTCTGCGCGCCGAGCGGGGCGGCGAGCGCCAGGAACAACGCCAGGGCCCCGCCGGCGGTGCGGCCGGGCCGGAACTGGGAAGCCATCTCTCTCGTGGAGGTTGAAGCGTTCACGTCAGTGCTCCGCGGCTCGAATCTGGTCGCCGCCGGGGGTGTGGGCAACCGCTTGCCCTGGTCTTTACCAATCATTTACCGACGCCGTGCTTCAGGCGGCGTCTTCGGCGCGGCCGGGGCCGGCGCGCAGCGTCTGCCAGCGCGCCACCAGCCCGTCGGTCTCGTCGATGAGCAGCTGGTGGAAGCGCTCCGCGTGCATCAGCCGCTCCTTGCCCGCCGTCATGTGCGGCGGCAGCGCCTCGCGGGCGTCGGCCAGCACGTGGAGCATCTGCCGCCAGCGCCCCTGGGCCACGCGGAGGATGCGCTCCCACGGGTCGGCCTCCACGCGGTAGAAGTCGCGGCGGTCGCCGAGCGAGCTCACGCGCTCGATCATCCCCAGCTGCTCCAGCATGCGGGCGTTGGTGCTCACCGACGCCTTGCTGACCTGGAGCTTGTCGGCGATCTCGTCCAGCGAGTAGGGGCGGTCGCTGGCCAGGAGGAGGCCGAAGATGCGCCCCGCGCTGCGGGCCATCCCGTCCTTCTCGCAGAGGATCCCCATCTTCTCGATGAACTGCTGGACCGACTCCTCCATGCGCGTCTCCCCGTGGGCGCGGACCGGCTTTTCAGGTGGCGGGGAGGATAATGGTTTCAGTTTGTTAAGTCAATACTGAACGATCTGAAAACAAATGTGTGCCGCCCGTCGCGCGCGGACCCTACGGAGGGATCTGGAGGTGGGATTCAGGAGGCAAATGACGCAGGGGCGCGATTCATCGCACCCCGGATCCAACCGAGACTACGACTCCAATATTACCCGATAGGACAGAGGTGCGCGGCCTCCACCAGGCTGCGCACGAAGGACCAACGCGCTCCCGGGTCGGGTTGGCGGAGGAAGACGAGGATCTGCTTCTTCTCCGCCTTCGGCAGCGTTGCAGTCTCCTTTTCGATGAGGGCCGTCACTTCCGCATACGTGGCGGCGTCGAGCGACCGGGCGTGGCTCACCGTGGACCGCAACTCCGGATTCGCTCTCATCTTCGCAACCAGGTTGCGCCGCGCTTTCTGGAACTGAACGAAGTTGTAGATCGCGGCGACCACCCCAACGTACGTGACGACGACCGCACCGATCCCGGCCCAGAATTCCAGAGTCATCGGGCACCTCCGTGACCTGCGGGTTGACCCTCGAACAGAAGGGCACGCTCGGTATTCTGCAGATGGCGTACGAAGCGCTCCACCGTGTGCAAACCCGTGATCCCAATCAGTACGATGC
>DASUNK010000306.1:0-5413 GCA_036277195.1 Longimicrobiaceae bacterium
CACGGCGCGGCCCAGCCGCTCGTCGAGGGCGCGGTAGACGGCGCCCATGCCGCCGCGCGCCATGAGCTGCTCGATGCGGTAGCGGCCGGAGAGGGTGCGGCCCGTCAGGAGGGTCTCGAAGCCGGACATGCTTTGTGCATCGCCACTGCTGCGGGGACTGCGGGGAGAGCGATCGGGCGGGCCGATGGACCCTTTACGAGCGGGTCCGAGGTGGGTTCTGTCCACATCGGTCCCGTCTCGCCATATTCCGCCCGCTCCCGCGTGAGGTGAATACCGCGGAGAAGGCCCCGGGGTTTCAGATCCCGGTCTCGCACTTCGCACTTCGCACTTCGCACTTTGATGAACCCGCTGCTGGCGCGCGAGCTTCCCATCCCCTTCTCCCGCATCCGTCCGGAGCACGTGGTGCCGGGCGTGCGGCAGGCGCTCGCCGAGGCCGAGGCCGAGCTGGACGCGCTGGCGGCCCTCCCCGGGCCCCGCACCTACGCCAACACCCTGCTGGCGCTGGAGGAGGCGGGCGAGCGGCTGGGGCGGGTGGTGCGCCCCGTCGCGCTCCTGGTCTCGGTGATGGACACCCCCGAGCTGCGCGCGCAGTACGACGTGATCGTCCCCGAGTTCGCCGCCTTCTACGCCCGCATCCCCCTCAACGAGGGGCTCTGGCGCGCGGTGAAGGCGTTCGCGGAGACGGAGGAGGCCGCGGCCCTCGCCGGCGTGCGCCGCCGCCACCTGGAGAAGACGCTCCGCTCCTTCCGCCGCATGGGCGCCGACCTCCCCCCCGCGGCCAAGGCCCGGGTGGAGGCGCTGCGGGTGGAGCTCTCGCGCCTGCAGACGGACTTCGCCAACCACGTGCTCGACGCCACCAACGCCTTCGAGCTGGTGGTGACCGACGAGGCGGAGCTGGCGGGGCTCCCCGCCTCGGCGCGGGCGCAGGCGCGCGCCGCGGCCGCCGCGCGCGGGGTGGGAGGGTGGCGCTTCACCCTGCACCAGCCCTCGTTCCTCCCCTTCCTGCAGTACGCGGAGCGGCGCGACCTGCGCGAGCGCATGCACCGCGCGTACTTCAACCGCGCCGCGGCCCCGCCGCACGACAACCGCCCGCTGGTGCGGCGCATCCTGGAGCTGCGCCGCGAGCTGGCCGCGCTGCTGGGCTACCCCAGCTTCGCCGACTACGCGCTGGAGGAGAGCATGGCCGGCACCGGGGCCCGCGCCCTGGCCTTCGAGGAGGACCTCACCCGGCGCACCCGCCCCTACTGGCGGCGCGACGTGGACGAGCTGGAGGCGTTCGCCCGCGCCGAGCTGGGGCTGGAGCGGGTGGAGCCGTGGGACGTGCTCTTCCTCTCCGAGCGGCTGCGCCGGGCCCGCTACGACTTCGACGCCGAGGAGCTGCGCCCCTACCTCCCGCTGGAGGGGGTGCTGGCGGGGCTCTTCGAAGTGGCGCGGCGGCTCTTCGGGGTGGTGGTGGAGGAGGCGCCGGCCGAGGAGGCGTGGCACCCCGAGGTGCGCTTCTACGCGGTGCGCGACGAGGACACGGGCGAGCGGCTGGGCGGCTTCTACACGGACTGGTTCCCCCGCGAGTCCAAGCGCGGCGGGGCGTGGATGAACGGGATGATCGTGGGCGGCCCGCGCCCGGACGGGTGGGAGCCCCACCTGGCGCTGATCGCGGCCAACGTCTCGCCCCCCGAGGAGGGGCACCCGGCGCTCCTCACCCACCGCGAGGTGGAGACGGTGTTCCACGAGTTCGGCCACCTGCTGCACCACGTCCTCTCGCGGGTGGAGGTCCCCGCGCTGGCGGCCACCCACGTCTCGGTGGACTGGGTGGAGCTCCCCTCGCAGCTGATGGAGAACTGGACGTGGGAGCGCCCGGCACTCGACCTCTTCGCGCGCCACTACCGCACGGGCGAGCCGATCCCCGAGGCGCTCTTCCGCAAGATGGACGCGGCGCGGCGCTTCATGGGCGGGCACTTCCAGATGCGGCAGCTGAGCTACGGCACCATGGACCTGGAGCTGCACCTGCGCTGGGACCCGGAGGAGGGCGGCGACCCGATCGAGCGGGCGCGCAGCGTGATGGCGCGCTTCGCCCCGCGCCCCGACTACGCGGACGACCACTTCATCGCCGCCTTCACCCACATCTTCGCCAGCGGCTACGCGGCCAGCTACTACAGCTACCTCTGGTCGGAGGTGCTCGACGCCGACGCCTTCACCCGCTTCGCGGCCGAGGGGCTCTTCAGCCGCGAGGTGGGGCGGGCCTTCGTGGCGGCGGTGCTGAGCCGCGGCGACGGGGCGGACCCGGCGGAGCTCTTCCGCGCCTTCATGGGGCGCGACCCCGACCCGGCGGCGCTGCTGCGGCGCAACCTGGCGCCCGCGGCGGGCGAGGGCGAAGGATCTTCTCCCGCGGCGGCAGGGTAGACCGGGTCCGGAGCGCCGCGCGGGTGCGGCGCCCCGGGACCCACCAGCGAGGGAAGACGCACATGCGCAGGAGCATCGCGCTGCTGGCGGTCGCCGCCGTGGCGGCCGCCGCACCCCTGGGGGCGCAGTCGGGGTTCGCGCTCAAGGGGCACTACGTGTTCAACGAGTCCGAGGTGCGGGAGGGCGACACCGATCGCCTCCCCGTCTCCGACGGCTTCAGCCTGGGCGCGGAGCTGGTGCTCCCGTTCGGGGTGGGGGTGGGGCTCACTGGCTACACCACGGGGCGCGTCACCGAGTTCGAGCGCGAGACCACCAGCTTCGGGGTGCTGGGCGAGGCGAACTACTTCCTCCGCCTCCCGGTGATCCCGCTCACCCCGTACGCGGGGGTGCACGCCGGGCTGGGGAAGTACAAGGTCGACGACCTGGACGACCCCGACCCGGAGTTCAAGGACGACCGCAACCAGCTCGGCTGGCAGGCGGGCGTGCGCTGGCAGATCAACTCGCTGCTGGGGGTGGACGCCCAGTTCCGGCGGGTGAGCGAGTCCGCCGCGGAAGGGCAGGACGACCGCTTCGAGCGCTCCCAGTTCCTCCTCGGCGTCACCCTCTTCTGACCCTCCCCGAGACACGCTGAGCGCATCGACCGCAACGCCTGACGCGGTTGTGACCGGTCCGGACGGCGAGGGGAGGGGCCCGCGGGCTCCTCCCCTCGCTACTTCTGGACTCCGCCCCCCGTCCCGCGGCGGCGGTGCACGTCGGAGGTGATGATGGTGAGCACCAGCCAGAGCCCCAGCGCCGCGGCCAGGAGGAAGAAGACCATGGCGATCCCGGGGTAGCCGAAGATGCGGAAGCGCGTCTCCACCCGCATCATCATCGCCGCCCCCACGATCAGCGCCGCCAGGATGAGCCCCATGGTGACGCGGTTCGCCACCTTCTGCATCCCCTCCATCAGCCACACCTCCTCCGTCATCTCGATGCGCACCCCCACGCCGCGGTCGGTGAGGGTGTCGAGGGTGCGGTTGAGCCGGGCGGGGAGCTTCTGCACGAACTCGTTCATCTCCAGCAGGTTGGTGAACAGCGCCCCGGGAGACATGGACTTGAGCATCCGCCGGCGCATCAGGTCGGCGGTGTTGCGGCGGATGGAGCCGTTGGGGTCGAAGTCCGGGTCGAGCGTGCGCCCCACCTGGTCGAGCGCCAGCAGCGCCCGCCCCAGCATGGCCAGCTCGGCGGGGAGGCGGATGCCGTTCACCGCGGCGTTGCGGAACACCTCCAGCAGCACCCGCCCCACCTGCACGTCCGCCCCGGTGGCGTGCTGGAACTGGTTCACCAGGTCGCGCACCCCGTCGCTGAAGGCGGCCGGGTCCGCCTCCTCCTTCACCTCGCCCATGGCGATGGTGATCTCGGCGGCCTCGCGCCCGCGCCCCTCGCTGATGGCAACCACCATCCGCACCAGCTTCTCCTGCAGGTCGGGGTCGATCTGCCCCACCATCCCCACGTCGAGGAGGGCGATGCGCCCGTCGTCGGTGAGGAAGACGTTGCCGGGGTGCGGGTCCGCGTGGAAGAAGCCGTCAACCAGGATCTGCTTGAGGTAGGCGCGGAAGAGCTCCTCGGCCAGCGCCTCGCCGTCGATCTCCAGGTGCGCCAGCGGCGAGAGCTTGGTGATCTTGCGCCCGCGCACGAACTCCATGGTGAGCACGCGCGAGGTGCTGTAGCCCTCGATGGCGGTGGGGACCACGATGCGCTCGAACTCGGCGAGGTTGGCGGCGAGGGTGGCCAGGTTGCCGGCCTCGCGGCGGTAGTCCAGCTCGCCGATGAGCGTCTTGCGGAACTCCTCCAGGGTGCGGGAGAACTCGTACTGCCGCCCCGCCCTGGTGTGCTTGTCGGCGAACTCGGCGATCTCGGCGAGGGCGTCCAGGTCCTGGGCGATCTGCTCGCGGATGCCGGGGCGCTGCACCTTGACCGCCACCGGGCGCCCGTCGCGCAGGGTGGCGCGGTGCACCTGCCCCAGCGAGGCGCCGGCCAGCGGCTCGCGCTCGAAGCTCGCGAACGCCTTGGAGACGCGCACCCCCAGCTCCTGCTCCACCAGCGCCTCCGACTCCTCGCCGGGGAAGGGCTCCACGTCGTCCTGCAGGCGGGCGAGCGCGTCGGTGTAGGCGGGGGGAAGCAGGTCCGGGCGGGTGGAGAGGAGCTGGCCGAGCTTGATGAAGGTGGGCCCCATCCGCTCCAGGTCGTCGGCCAGCTCCTCGGCCTTGGCGGCGGGGGCGTCGGGGCCGGGGCGGTCCTCCTCCAGGAGCGCCTCTTCCAGCCCGGTGGTGCGCACCAGGTCGCTGCGGCCGTACTTGAAGGCGAGCTGCGCCAGGTCGCGGTAGCGCTTCAGGTGCTCGCCCTTCAGCGAGATCCCCATGTCGTGCGTGCTCTCTGCGCGTGAGCAGGGAAGAACTCCGGGAGCGGCCGGAGAAAACGCAGAAAGCGCGCCTGCATCACCCCGCGCCGGCCAGCGCGGCGCGGAGGGCGGCGTCCAGCCGGGGGTGGTGGAAGGGGAAGCCGAGCGCCTCCAGCCGCCGCGGCTCCACCCGCAGGCTGACCAGGATGGTGCCCTCGGCCATCTCGCCGAAGAGGAGCTTGAGGGCGAAGGCAGGGACGGGCACCAGCGCCGGGCGGCCGAGCACGCGGGCCAGGGTGCGGGTGAACTCGGCGTTGGTGACGGCGCCCGCCACCGCGTTGACGGGGCCGGAGAGCGACGGGTCGCGCAGGGCCCGGACGACGATCTCCACCGCGTCGTCGAGCGAGAGCCAGGGCATCCACTGGCGCCCGCTCCCCACCTTCCCCCCGACGCCCAGCCGGAAGGGGGTGAGCAGCTTCGCCAGCGCCCCGCCGCGCGCGCTCAGCACCACGCCGAAGCGCGGCAGCACCACGCGGATCCCGGCGGCCGACGCGGGTTCGGCGGCCGCCTCCCACTCGCGCACCACCTCCGCCAGGAACCCGGCGCCGGGCGCGCTGGTCTCGTCCAGCCGCT
>DASUNK010000307.1:0-8261 GCA_036277195.1 Longimicrobiaceae bacterium
TGCAGCGCCCGACACCGTGACGACCCGCGTGATCGCGAAGCCGTGCTCCGGGCTCACGACCTCGTCGACGCGGTGGATCGGAAGTCCCCAGTCGCGCAGCTCGTCTGCCAGAGGCTCGGCGCGGGCGCCCTCCGGCCGCGAGCTTCCGTACGAGCAGACGATGAGCCGTCCTCCCGGCGCGACGAATCGCTCCAGGAGCCGCTCGACGTACGTCCGGCGCAGCGTTTCCGGAACGTACACCATCTCCGTTCGCACGAAGTCGAACCGCGCCGGCGGGTCCCAGAAGAGGGCGTTCCCCACATGGATTCGCTCGCGCCACTGTGGGAGCCGCTGCCGTGCCAGCTCCGCCAGCTTCTCGGAGATGTCGAGGCCGTACGGCTCGACCACGTGGCCGTCCTCCCTGGCCCACGCGACGACGCTCTCCATGAGCAGACCGCTGGCGCAGCCGATGTCGAGGAACGATCCGTCCCTCTCGACCGGGGCCACGATGGGACGGCGGAAGCGCTCCCAGTCGCGCTCGTCCCGCCCGAAACCGGATTGCTGCCGGGGATTCGTTCCAGCGAGGTATTTCGCTTCGTGGAGCGCCTGCTCCTCGACGAAATAGCGTTTCTCGGCTTCGGTCAGCATGAGCAATCGAGTCCGCTTATGACCGAGCCCGAAAGTTGGCGGTGTACGCCCAGCGCGGCCCGTACCGGCTCGTCAGCACGAACCCGTGGCTTTCCACCGATTTCCGCAGGGTTTCCAGCGAGGAAAAATCCGGATCGGGGAGGTGCTCGCTGATCGAGAGCGTCCCCGTCGGCTTCAGCACGCGCCGGATGCTTCTCAGACAGCCTTCCCGGTCCCGGATCTCCCCGAACACGGTGACCATGTACACCAGGTCGAACCGGCCGTCCGCGAACGGGAGCTCGGCGCCGTCGCCCTGGGCGCACTCCACGTTGCCGATGCCCGCGGCTTCGCACTTCGCCCGGCACCAGGCCAGCATCTCCGGCTGGAGGTCGAACAGCACGAGATGCCCTTCCGGAACGCGCTTCGCCACTTCGAGGCTGTAGTATCCCGAGCCCGGTCCGATCTCCAGCACGCTGGAATCCGACCGGAGAGGAAGCCGCGCCGCCAGCGACCGCGGCGACAGGAGGAAGCGCCGCCACGGAAGCTCCAGGAACCAGGCGAGCTGGTGGGGGAACACTCCCCGGCCCGCGGCGCGCCGCCACACTCCCAGCTTGCTCCTGAGGTCCATACGTCGAGCTAAGTAGAGAGCTCCCGCGTGACACGCAAGAGCCCCGGCCGTCGAGGCGGGGTTCGCCTGAGCTGGATCCCGTCATCCAGAATGAAAACGGAGCCCGGGCCCGTAGCGGAACGGACCCGGGCTCCCTGCGCGTGGGGCTTACTGCTTGTCGACGAAGTCGTACGCGATGGCAACGTGGTAGTCGAAGGGGGTCTTGGGCCTGGGCTCGCAGCGGCAGTCCCAGGTGCGCACGTGCAGGGTCACGAAGCCGCCGGACACGATGTACCCGACGGTGGCGTAGCTGGGTTCCGGAACGATGCGTTGGCGCGGGTCGAACGTGGTGGTGGCGACGAGCGACACCGCCCGCACCAGCCCCACCTGCTCGCACACCGCGGCGGCCACGTCCATCGTCCACAGCGCCGTCCCGTCGGTGATGCCGGAGCCCGCCAGGAAGCGGACGCTGGTGTGCTGGCAATCGCCCTCGGGCTTCCTGCCGTCCTCGGTCATCCGGCGGATTAACGCGTCCTCGTTCCACTGCATCAGTTCGCTCATTGTGGCCTCCGTGGTGGATTGTGGGCGGACCGCCCCACACGTCATGGCGGGAAAGGAAGGTTAAAGACCCGGGGCCGCGAGGGCAAGCAAACTTCTGATCTCCCCGGTCGCGAGGAGTCCCGCTGTCGCCGCGGGGGCGGGGGGCGTACATTCGGACCCGCTCCGCCCGTCGCCGCGAACCGCAGCCCGCGCCACCGTGGACAAGCCCGACAAGACCCGCCCGCGTCTCTACCTCATCGACGGCTACGCGCTCATCTACCGCGCCTTCTTCGCTCTCATCGCGCGGCCGCTGATGTCGTCGCGCGGCGAGAACACCTCCGCCGCCTGGGGCGTGACGCGCTTCCTCCTCAAGGTCATCGAGAAGCACGAGCCCGACTACCTGGGGATGGTCTTCGACGCGGGCGACTCGGAGCGCACCGTCCTCTACCCCGCCTACAAGGCCACCCGCGAGAAGATGCCCGACGAGCTGGAGCTCTCGCTCCCGCGCATCCGGCAGCTGGTGGAGGCGTTCCGCATCCCCGTGCTCGAGCTCGACGGGTGCGAGGCCGACGACGTCATCGGCACCCTCGCCGCCCAGGCCGCCGACGGCGGACTGGAGGCCGTCATCGTCTCCGGCGACAAGGACTTCTACCAGCTCATCCGCCCCCACGTCTGCCTGCTGAACCCCGGCCGCGGCGGCCCCGCGGCGGTGGAGGAGGAGTGGGTGGACACCCGCAACGCCCACGAGCGGCTGGGCGTGCCTCCCGAGCACGTGGTGGACTACCTGGGTCTGATCGGCGACTCGTCCGACAACGTCCCCGGGGTCGCCGGCATCGGCCCCAAGACGGCCGTGCAGCTCATCGAGGAGTTCGGCTCGATCGAGCGGATCCTCGAGCACACGGCCGAGATCAAGAGCAAGCGCGCCCGCGAGGCGCTGGAGGCGTTCGCCGACAGCGCGCTCCTCTCCAAGCGGCTGGTCACCATCCGCACGGACCTGCCGATCTCGCTCGACCTGGAGCCGCTCCGCCTGGGGAGCCCGGACCGGCCCCGCCTCAAGGAGCTCTTCCTGGAGCTGGAGTTCCACTCGCTGGTGCGCGACTACGCCGCCCCGGCGCAGGAGGAGGCGGAGAAGCAGCGCCTCCCCACCCACTACTGCCTGGTGCCGCGGGTGGACGAGGTGGGCCCGCTGGTGGAGCGCATCCGCCGCATCGGGCGGGTCGCGGTGGACACGGAGACGAGCAGCCGGGACCCGATGCGCGCCGAGCTGTGCGGCATCTCGCTGGCAGTGGAGCCGGGCGAGGGCTACTACCTCCCCCTCCGCCACCGGCGCCGGCGGCTGGGCCCGCCGCAGGGCGAGCTCCTCCCCGACTTCGTGCCGCCGCCCCCCGACGACGGCCTCCCCCCGGTCGCCAACCTGCCGGACCTGCACCACCCCGCCATGCGGCCGCTGCTGGAGCTGCTGGAGGACGAGGGGGTGAAGAAGATCGGCCAGAACCTCAAGTACGACTACCTGGTGTTCCGCCGCGCCGGGGTCGACCTGCGCGGCGTGGAGTTCGACACCATGGTCGCCAGCTACCTGCTGGAGCCCGGCCGGCGCGAGCACGGGCTGGACTCGCTGGCCCTCCAGCACCTGGACCACAAGACCATCGCCTACGAGGAGGTCACCGGGAAGGGGAAGGACCAGGTGGAGTTCGCCGAGGTGGAGCTGGAGTCCGCCCGCGACTACGCCTGCGAGGACGCCGACATCGCCCTGCGGCTGGAGGGGCTCTTCCGCCCCGAGCTGGAGCGGCTGCACCTGGACCGGCTCTTCCACGAGGTGGAGATGCCGCTGCTGCGGGTGCTGGCGGAGATGGAGTGGAGCGGCATCCGCATCGACGAGGAGTTCTTCGCCGCCATGGCGCGCGAGCTCCAGGCGCAGCAGCGCGCGGTGGAGGGCGACATCTACGCCGAGGCGGGGGTGGAGTTCAACATCGGCTCCACCCCGCAGCTGCGCGAGATCCTCTTCGGCCGGCTGGGGCTGCCGGTGATGAAGCGCACCAAGACCGGCGCCAGCACCGACGTGGACGTGCTGCAGGCGCTGGCGGCGCAGGGGCACCGTCTCCCCACCCTGCTGATGCAGTACCGCCAGCTCGACAAGCTGCTCTCCACCTACGTGGAGGCGCTCCCCCGCATGGTGAACCCGGAGACGGGGCGCATCCACACCTCCTTCAACCAGACGGTGGCGGCCACCGGGCGCCTCTCCTCCACCGACCCCAACCTGCAGAACATCCCCATCCGCACCGAGCTGGGGGCCGAGATCCGCCGCGGCTTCATCCCGGCCGAGGGGGCGGTGTTCGTCTCGGCGGACTACTCGCAGATCGAGCTGCGCATCCTGGCCCACTACTCGGGCGACGCGGCGTTCGTGGAGGCGTTCCGCGCCGGGCGCGACATCCACCGCGAGACGGCGGCGCTCATCTTCGGCGTCCCCGCCGAGCAGGTGACGCGCGAGATGCGCGACCGCGCCAAGACGGTGAACTTCGCCGTCATCTACGGCATCGGCGCCTTCTCGCTGGCGGGGAAGCTGGGGGTGGAGGTGGCGGAGGGGAAGCTGTTCATCGACGCCTACTTCCAGCGCTTCCCCGGGGTGCGGCGCTACCTGGACGAGCAGATCGAGCGGGCGCGCTCGCAGGGGTACGTGGAAACCCTGACGGGGCGCCGGAGGTACATCCCGGAGATCCGTGCGCGCAACTTCAACGTGCGCTCCTTCGGCGAGCGCGCGGCCACCAACGCGCCGATCCAGGGCTCCTCGGCGGACCTCATCAAGATCGCCATGATCGACATCCAGCGTGAGCTGGCGGGCTCCGGCTCGCGCGCGCGGATGCTGCTGCAGGTGCACGACGAGCTGCTCTTCGAGGCGCCGCGCGGCGGGGAGGAGGAGCTGCTGGCGATGGTGCGCGAGAAGATGGAGGGCGCGGCGCGGCTCGAGGTGCCGCTGAAGGTGGAGACGGGGGTGGGGGAGAACTGGCTGGGGACGAAGTAGAGAAGGCCCCCTCCCGGGAGGGGGCCCCTGGTAACGAGTTGCTTTCGCGCGGGTCACCGAGTGGCTACCTTGGACGGTCGCGCTGAAACGTGGTACCCTGGAGGTACGGATGCATCACACCCGCGGGCCGCTTCCGGCCCTTTGCATATGAGCGGCGAGGCCCATGCCGACGACTCGCCGCGCCCCCTGCCCTTCGTGCTGGGGATCGTGGGCGACTCGGGGAGCGGGAAGAGCACCGTGGCCAACGGCGTGCGCTCGCTCATCGGCCCCGACAAGGTCTCCTCGCTGGAGCTGGACGACTACCACCGCTACACCCGCGCCGAGCGCCAGCAGCTCGGTCTCACCGCGCTCAACCCCACGGTGCACAACCTGTCGCTGATGCAGGAGCACCTGCACCTGTTCCGGCGCGGCCGGCCGGTGCGCAACCGGCGCTACGACCACTCCGACGGCAGCTTCGGGCCCATCCGCGTCGTCGAGCCCAACGAAGTGGTGATCGCGCGCGGGCTGCTGGGCTTCCCCACCGACGAGCTGCGCGAGGCGTACGACCTGGCGGTCTTCCTGCAGCCCGAGCCGGAGCTGCTCTTCCGCTGGAAGCTGCGCCGCGACGTGAAGACGCGCGGCTACTCCGAGGCCGAGGTGCTCAAGCACATCGCCCAGCACCTGCTGGACAGCAAGCAGTACGTGCTCCCGCAGGCGGACCGGGCGGACCTGGTGGTGCGCTACCACATCCCGGCGGAGGACGCGCCCGACGCGGAGGTGCGCATCTCGCTGGTGCTGCGCCGCGCCGCCGCCTGGGCGGTGCGCAACAACGGCATCGCGGGGCGCTTCGGCGAGCACGTGGCCTTCGAGGAGGAGGGCGAGGACCTGGTGCTCCACGTCTCGGAGACCATCCCCGCCGAGGTGGTGGACGGGTGGGCGGCGGAGCGCTTCCCGGAGACCTTCCACCCCGAGGAGGTGGGGGGCTACACCGGCGACGACGGCGGCGACGCCCGCATGCTGCCGCTGGGCTTCGCCGAGGTGCTGATCGCGGACCTCACCCAGAAGCTGCGGCGCATGGACGACGGGGCCGCCCTGGCCGGCGCCACCGCCGCCCGCGTCGCCGTCTGAGGCCGGAGCACGCCTCGCGAGACGGGCCGCCACCCCCCGCGGGTGGCGGCCCGTTTTTGTCGCAAACGATTGTATTGTAAGCGCCGCGGGCGGGTCTTATCTTCTTCCGCTGCCCGCCCGTGCTCCCACGGCTCCACCCCCCTCCGCCGGAACGCCGCCCCATGAGCGAGATCCAGTTCTCCGACAACTACAACGACCTGTCCACCGACCAGGGCTTCCAGTTCGAGTTCTACTGCGAGCACTGCCACGACGCCTGGCGCTCGCCCTTCGACCGCTACGCCACCGGCACGGCCGAGAGCCTGCTGGGGGCGGCGGAAGGGCTCTTCGGGGGGATCTTCAGCCAGGCGCGCAACGCGGTGGGCCACGTGCGCGGCGCCGGCTGGTCCAAGGCCCGCGACGTGGCGCTGCGCAAGGCGGTGGAGCAGGCCAAGGAGCACTTCCACCGCTGCCCGCGCTGCGCCAACCACTACTGCGACAACTGCTGGAACGAAGACGAGGGCACCTGCATCGTCTGCGTGCCGCGGCTGGACCCGGAGCTGGCCGCCATCAACCGCGAGGCCAAGATCCAGAAGGCGCGCGAGGTGGCCTACGCCCGCGCCTCGGTGGACGACGCGGACCTGCAGCAGCGCGTGGTGAGCTGCAAGGAGTGCGGCGCGGCGGTGGGGCGGGCCAAGTTCTGCCCGGAGTGCGGCAGCCCGCAGTCGCTCACGCGCGCCTGCCCGTCGTGCTCGGCCGAGGTGCCGGGCTCGGCCAAGTTCTGCCCGGAGTGCGGGACGAAGGCCTGAGCGGCGTCACCCTCGCCGCCGGATGAGGCGGAGGATGGCGATGAGCACCACGGCGCCGATGAAGGCCACGAAGATGGTGCCGGCCAGCCCGCCGAAGGGGGTGGAGATGCTCAGGGCGCCGAAGATCCACCCGCCGATGAAGGCGCCCACGATGCCGATGACGATGTCGGCGATGATGCCGTAGCCGCCGCCCATCACCAGCGACGCCAGCACGCCGGCCACCAGGCCGACGATGATCCAGGTCAGGATGTCCATGTCCGGGTTCGGGAGAGGGTGAAGGAGAGACCGCCGCCCGCGGATTGCGCAACGGGCGTGCCGGGCGGCGAGAGCACACACCAGCAGGGGATTGCAATGGCGACCGAAGGCGAGAACACGGTCCGCGGGGCGGGCGGCACCGAGGGCGGCGTGGGGATGTTCATCGCCGGGGTGGCGATGGCCGCGGCGGGCGCCTACCTGCTCACCAGCCGGGTGACGGTGACCAGCGGCGGCTGGCGGCTGTGGGGGAACGACTCGTTCGGGCTCTCGCTCCTCCCGCTCCTGGTGGGGATCGGCATCCTCTTCTTCCGCGGGAAGTCCGCCATCGGCTGGCTGCTGGTGATCGTGGGGCTGGTGATCGTCTTCGCCGGCATCCTGATGAACCTCGACATCTACTTCCAGTCCACCAGCCTGTTCAACACCGTGCTGATGCTGTTCCTGCTGGCGGGGGGCGTGGGACTGGTGGCGCGCTCGCTCCGCCCGATGTAGCGAACCCACCTACCTGATTGGTAGAATCAGCGCCCGCCCACCCGGCGGGCGCTGTGCTTTTGGAGGATGAACCGACGATGACGTCCGATCCCACCCGCGTGCTCTTCGTCTGCCTGGGCAACATCTGCCGCTCGCCGCTGGCCGAGGCGGTCTTCCGCAAGCTGGTGGAGGAGCGCGGGCTGGCGGACCGGTTCGAGATCGACTCGGCGGGGGTGTCCGGCTACCACCGCGGCGCCCCGCCCGACAGCCGCAGCGCCGCCGTCGCGCGCCGGCGCGGCGTGGAGCTCGCCGGCCGCAGCCGCAAGCTCGCCGCCGGCGACCTGGGCCGCTTCGACTACGTGATCGCCATGGACGCCGAGAACCTGGAGGCCATCCAGGCGCTCCAGGCCGCCGCGGGCGGGACGGCGCGCGTGCACCGCCTGCGCGAGTGGGACCCGCGCCCCGATTCGCTCGACGTTCCCGACCCCTACTACGGCGGCCCCCGCGGCTTCGAGGACGTGCACGACATCGTGGAGCGCGCCTGCGCGGGGCTGCTGGAGCACATCGTCCGCGAGAACGGGGGCCGGTGACGCTCCCGCCGGAGCTCCGCCGCGAGGCCGAGGCCCGGCTCGGCGAGGTCCGCGCGCCGCGGCCCGTGGGCGGCGGGTGCATCAACGAGTGCTTCCGGGTGGACCTCCCCGCCGGGCCCGCCTTCCTCAAGTACAACCTGCGCGCGCCCGCCGGCTTCTTCGCCGCCGAGGCGGAGGGGCTCGACGCCCTCCGCGCCGCCGCCGGCGACGGGCTGCGCGTCCCCGCCGTGCTGGCGCTGGGGGAGGCGACGCCGTGGATCGCGCTGGAGTGGCTGGAGCCGGCG
>DASUNK010000308.1:0-3824 GCA_036277195.1 Longimicrobiaceae bacterium
GGCCACTTATAACGAATCGGAGCGCATCATTGAGAGTATCGCGTCCATAGTACGAAGCGTTGATCGGGTCTGCACTCTTCCCAATGTGGAGTACGGCGCGAAGGTGAAGTTTCCCAAGAACAATCCGTACTTCGGTCTTTACACCAAGCGCATCCGAGCAGGTGAAGTGGTTGCGTTTGAGGCTATCTTCAAGCCAACGCTAGATAGGACGGGCTCCGCCGCCGCGAATACGGTAACAGTAGGCCGGGACGCCGTAAGCGTCGCCTGCCGCGATATTGGCTCTTGGGTTTTGCTGTCTAAAAAGTACCTAGCGGCGCGGTGAGGAGCTATGAGATCGTACAACCTTTTTGTCGTGGACAATTTCCCCGAAGCCGAGCGATTTACAACTAACCCCCAAATGGAGACGACTCAAACTCCTCTCACCACCGAATTTTTCAGAACCGGCAACATGGGAGAGTTTGTAACCTATTCGGTATCTCACATGACGAAAGTGAGATTACGGGGACAGGCTTACAGCATGCAGAACCCAATAGACGACGTGTCAGAGCGTGTAGAGTTTGACGGTTTTCTACACTCGGATCGGCACCTTCTCTTGCTATGCTTTGCAAAGCGAGAATGCCGCGAAGCCACAAAGCGTTTGAAAAAGCTGGAGACCGCAACCGTTGCGGTTCCCTACCGGGTTAATCTGAAAGATTTGGCAACCGAGTTCAGGACCATACACTCTAGCCATTTCCGCGATGTTCAAGAGCCATTTGTAAGCTCAACCGCAATTTTCGGCTCAGGAGTACATCAAAGCGAATGGTATCAACGGCTACAGTCCATCAGCACGCAGAGTGCAATCGCCACGGACGTTGTTCGGAACGATGGAGCGCAACGAGTGATGATAACTTCGGAAGGCGGGGTTGTATTCTTCCGTCCCACAAGCACTATGAATGAATTAGGAATTATTCTTCAACTTCGCCCCATGCTGGAGACGCACCGAGTGCAGGACGCGAGCACTGCCGAAGACGAGGGAGGGATAAGCCCTGCTGTTACTGACCTTCTCTCGTTTCTAGAATAGCGCAACAAGTCACCGCTTTCACTTCCGCTTCCTCAGCTCCACCAGCCAATCGGGCGCGCTCCCCTTCCCGTGCGCCCGCTCCACCGCGTCGAGCATCTTCCGGATCGCTGTCTCCCGCGCCGCTTCGTCCGTGACACCCGACAGCAGCACGTCCAGTGCGGCGCGCACGGTGCGTTCGTCCGGCCCTACTTCCGCCGCGTGGCGCATATACCACTGCCTCAGCTTTAGCTCGGTCTGGCCCCAACCCGGCCGGCGGGATTGCAGCAGCCGTTTCAGCCCGGACGAAGTGAGTCCGACCTGACGGGCCACCTCGCCTTGTGAGGACGCGGCAACGGCCGCGTCGAGCGCGTCGAAAATGACGGACAGCGGAACGTCAGGGGCGGGCAATCGCGTCATGCGATTACCGTCCCTGTTGCGTTCCTGACTCTACAGGCTCTACTATTGGGTTGCGTACACTGGACAGATTACAACGGCGGGAGCGGGAGGGGCAATGGGCGCGCGCTACACGATCTACTCTCAGCACTGGCGAGACGCGGAGCGGCGGGTGCCGTCCCTGCCCGAACCGCTCCGCTCGTTGGCGCGGGATGCGGCGGAGCACATCGAACGCGGGTGGCGCCACATAGAGCCGATGGCCGCTCTTGTGGAGGCGCGGCTTGCGGACCTCGACCCCGACAGCAGCGAGCCGGACGCGGCGCTACACCACTTCGTTGACGGAGAAGTGGCGGACCTGTTCCGGGGGCTCGCGATTAACTGGTGGGCGGGCGTGCTGGATTGGGAGCAATTCGCGCCCGACGACCTAGACGGAGACCTGAGCCTCTTTCGGCGCTACCTGCTGATTGCCGAGATGGCGTCACGGGTGCCGGGCATCTCCCCCGATCTGAGAGCGGAGTTTGTCGAGCATACGCCCGCGCTGGCGCGCTGGTGTGATGAAGCCGCGCCGTTGTTCTACTCTTTCGTGGAAGCCCTCCCATGATCCGAGACAAGTCTTTGCGCGAGGTGCGGCGGGCGCTACAAGCCGCCGTGGACGCGGGTTCGCTCCGCGACGTGGCACGGCAGGTAGGGATGAGCGCGCCGGGGCTTCGTAACCTGCTGGACGGCGGGGCGCCGCTCGTTCGCACATGGCGGAAGCTGGCGACGTGGTATCTTCGTCTGCCCCACCAGCAGCGCGGCCCCACAGGCGGGGTGCACACGGCGCTTGCCGTGCTGGTGGATCATCTTCCCCCAATGCACCGGGACAGTACCGCGCGGGCGATGGCTGATATGCTCCGACCGATTTACGAGCGCGCAGGACTCGCGTGGCCGGAATAGTGCAGACGTAAGGCGCGGCCTAGCACCTACTCGCTAGACCGCGCCTCCGGGGCCATTTCAACTTGCATCACTACCGGGGCGCGGAATCTTTCGGCCCCGGGCGCGGTACTCTTCCCCCGCGCGCCCGGGCGCGCCTTGCGCCCGGTGCAAGGAATGGAGCATATTGGACGCCCGGCCCCACCCGATCCGTATCCCATGACCCAGCCCACGGTGCCACCTCCCCGCGCGGAGCGCGTCGCGCTGCCGCGCGAGCTGAGCAACTTCCTGGTGGAGCTGGCGATCGCGCTGCAGACGCACGGCACCTACCCGGCGGGGCACCCCTTCCTGGCGCGCTCGGTGGAGACGGTGTGGCGCCGGCTGGAGGGGCTGCTGCTGGAGCGCGACCTCCTCTCCTTCGGGGTGGCGCGCCGGCAGCTGGTGATCGAGGGGGTGGCGACCGACCCGGCGAACCCGGTGCTGGGCGGGCTGGCCGGGCGGCTGCACCGCCACCGGGTGGGGGCGGTGAGCCTCCACCGCGGCGTGGCGCCCGAGGAGGTGGCCGACCTGCTGTCCGTGCTGGCGGCGGACGCGCCGGAGGGCGCCCCCCCGCCGGCCTGGCCCCACGTGCGCCTGCACGCCCTCTCGTACGCGGAGCTGGAGCTGGCGAGCGAGGACGCGGGCGAGGGGACGCGGGCCGAGGCGCTGCGGGCGGCGCAGCTCTGGATCGGGCTGGCGCGCGCGGCGCTGGCGGCGGGCGAGGGGGCGGAGGCCGGCACCCCCGAGGCGGCGGCGGTGGCGCAGGCCATCGACGCGCACCCGCAGGCGCAGGCCTACGACCAGGTGATCGTGGGCTACCTGCTGCAGCTGGCGCGCGAGCTGAGGGAGGAGGGCGGGGCCGGCTCGGCCGAGGTGCGCCGGCGCATGTCGGAGATGATCCACCGCCTCTCGCCCGAGACGCTGCGGCGGCTGGTGGAGCTGGGGGGCGACGCGGCGCAGCGCCGCAGCTTCGTGCTCGACGCCAGCCACGGCTTCGCGGCCGAGGCGGTGGTGAAGCTGGTGGAGGCGGCGGCCGAGGCGCAGCGGCAGCCCGTCTCCGGCTCGCTGCTGCGCCTGCTCTCCAAGCTGGCGGCGCACGCCGAGGGGGCCCCCGGCCCCGCGGGCGCGGCGGCGGACGCGGCGCTGCGCGAGCAGGTGCAGTGGCTGGTCTCCGGCTGGTCGCTGGAGGACCCCAACCCCGAGGCGTACGGCGCGGTGCTGGAGGGCCTCTCCCACGCGCGGGCCGGGGCGGCGGGCGCGCTCCCGGGGCGGCACGAGCCCGAGCCGGAGCGCATCGTGCAGACGGCGCTGGAGGTGGGGGCGGCGGGGCCGGCGGCGGAGGCGGCGGTGCTGCGGCTGCTGGGCGAGGGGAGGGCGGCGGCGCTGGCGCGTCTCCTGGCCGAGGCGCCGGAGCCCACCCCCTTCGCGGAGGAGGCGTGGC
>DASUNK010000309.1:0-2761 GCA_036277195.1 Longimicrobiaceae bacterium
CTGCGGGTGCCGGGGTGCTACTTCTTCGTGGGATGCCAAAACGAGGAGAGGGGAACGGTGCACCCGCACCACTCCCCCCGCTTCGACGTGTGCGAGGACGCGCTCCCCGTGGCCGTGGACGTGCTGGAGCGCGCCGCGCTCACCTATCTCACGGAATCCCGCCTGTAGAGGACTCTCAGGCCGCTTCCACGGTCAAGGAACCCCTCGGTCCCGGTCCATCCGCATCCCGCACCACGATCTGCACGTCGCGGCCGAGCGCGTTCAGGAACCGGATCAGCCGCTCGATCGAGAACCCTGACAGCTCACCCCGCACCAGATCCGACACCTTCGGCTGGGTAGTGCCCAGCAGCGCCGCCGCCCTGGTCTGCGTGAGCTCACGCTCGCCGATGATGCCGATGATCTGCCGGGCGAGCTCCGCCTTCACCAGGAGCTCCTCGGAATCGGGAAGCCCCAGGTCGGCGAACACATTGCCGCTCGACTCGACGACCTCTGGATCTCTCTTCATCCGTCAGCCTTTCCTCTGCCGGCGGTGATCCGCTTCCGCGGCTTTCAGCCGCGCGCGGACGAGGTCGAGAACGTGCTTCGGTGTCTCGATCCCCCGCGTAGACTTCTTCTGAAACGCGTGCAGCACGTAGATCACACCTTCGAGCTTCACCGTATACACCGCTCGATACGTGCTGCCATCATGATCCTCGACCACCGCCAGGACACCTGCTCCCCCGAAACCACGCAACGGCTTCGCACTCACGTGCTTGTCGCCGGCTTGCGCCAGATAGAGCGCGAAGCCGAAGATGTGCTGCACCTCGCCGGGGAGTTGCTGAAGCTCTCGCTTCGCAGGACCGACCCAGCGGAGCGGCTTCAGGGGCGGCAGGTCTATTGTCAATGTAATATACCAATACTGGGATAGCAACCGGCCTGCCACATTATAAACTGGACGAACCTCACAAGCAATGTAGCTTTTCGCGCTGGCTCACTCGCGCTCGCCGGCAAGCTCCACCTCCAGGCCGAAGGTGTCGGCGAAGAGGCCGGCCTTGCGGCGCAGCGCCCATCGCTCCAGCAGCAGGTCCCCCGTCCCCTCCACCTCCAGCACCAGCCGGCTCTTCCCCGCCTTCGCCGCCACCGCGTCCACCGCCTGGATGTGCTCGCGGTCCAGCGCATCGGCGATGCGCAGGAGCGAGGAGAGCTTCACCACCCGCTCCCGGTCCTCCTCCGGGAGCTGCGTGAACGCCTCGTGGTGCTCCGCCGGCACCCCCTTGCGGTGGTAGCGCGCCACGTTGGCGATGATCTCGATCTCGCGCGGGGTGAACTCGGGGACCTCGGACTGCGAGATCAGGTAGAGCGAGTGCTTGTGGTGCTTCTTGTAGCCCACGTAGGTGCCGATGTCGTGCAGCACCGCCGCCGCCAGCAGCACCCGCCGGTCCCCCGGCTCCAGCCGGTGCACCTTCTTCAGCTGGTCGAAGAGCGAGCCCGCCAGCCGTGCCACGTGCAGGGCGTGCGCCTCGTCGAACATGTAGCGCCGCCCCAGCGCCACCGCCCCTGCGATCGCCTGCCGGTCCTTGCGGTCCTCGTGCGCCTGGTGGGTGGCCAGGTCCTCCACCAGGTCCACCATCACCCCGTCCTTGAGCCCCACCCCCGGCACCAGGATCTCCTCCACCCCCGCCAGCGCCGCCACCCGCTCGTACACCATGGCCGCGGGGAGGATGACGTCCGCCCGGTCCTCGCGCAGCCCCAGCTGGTCCACCCGCTGGCGGTAGGAGAGGCGGGAGAGCATCTCGATGGCGCCGCGCAGCGACGCCAGGGGGAGGGCGGGCACCCCGCCGCGCAGCGGGGCGCCGGTGAGGCGGGCGAGCGCCTCGATGTTGCCGCCGGTGGCGATGACGCCGGCCGGGTTCCACTGCTGGGCGATGACGGGGATCTGCAGCGTCGCCGCGTACTCGCGCAGCAGCCGCTGGAAGCGCCCCGGCTCGTCGCCCGCGCTGGAGAGCTCCTCCAGCAGGCGCACCGAGCCCATCACGTGGCTCTCGCTCCAGAGGATGCCGGTGGCATCCACCAGCGACACCTCCACGCTCCCGCCTCCCAGGTCCACCGAAATCCACTTGGCGTCGCCGAGCGGCACCCGGTTGGCGATGGCGAGGTAGACCAGCCGCGCCTCCTCGGAGCCGGTGATCACCTCCAGCTCGACGCCGGTCTCGGCGCGCACGCGCTCCACGAAGGCCGGGCCGTTGCGGCTCTCGCGGGTGGCACTGGTGGCCACGGCGCGGTAGTGGTCGATCCCGAGCGCCTCCATCTCCGTGCGGAAGCGGCGGATGGCGGCCACGGCCGCGTCCACGGCCTCGGGCGCCAGCCGGCCGATGAGGAAGACGTCGTGCCCCAGCCGCACGGCGACGCGCTCCTCGGAGAGCACGGTGTAGCGGGCAGTGGTGTCGAACTCGGCCGCCAGGAAGCGGATGGCGTTGGAGCCTACGTCGATGGCGGCCACCCGCAGCGGGAGGGTGACCGCGGGCGGCTTGCGGGAGCGGGCGGACTTCTTCCGGACGGACAGCTGCGGCATTCCCCGCGCGCGGCAGAAGGCTGGACGGCTGGGGCGAGCACGCGGCCCGCCCGGCGCGGGCCAACCTCGCGCCGGGTCAGCATCCGGTCAAGTCGCGTGCCGGGCTCCGCCTCCCCTACTCCCACCGCAGCTCCCACTCGCAGAAGGCGTCGCCCTCCACGGCGCAGCGCACGTGGCGCACCGCGGGCGAGGCTCCCCCCGCCAGCTCCA
>DASUNK010000310.1:0-11578 GCA_036277195.1 Longimicrobiaceae bacterium
CCGGTGACCGCCACCGCCTCCGCGTACGGCTTCGGCGGCGTCAACCTGCGCCAGACCGACGCCTACGCCTGGACGCGCGACGCGGACTCGGACCGCAACGTCCCCGCCATCTACCCGAACGGCTTCGACCCGCGCATCCTCAGCGACATCACCGACCGCTCGCTCACCGCCGGCGTGCAGGCCCGCCTCGGCGAGTGGGACGTGGACGTCTACAACACCTTCGGCACCAACCGCTTCCACTACCTGGTGGACGGCACCCTCAACGCCTCGCTGCTGGAGCGGAGCCCCACGCGCTTCGACGCGGGCGGCTTCGAGGCGGGGCAGAACGCCACCGGGCTCGCCTTCACCCGCTACTTCCCCCGCCCGGCCTCGGGGCTGAACCTGGCCTTCGGGGCGGAGTACCGCATCGACCGCTACCGCATCTTCGCGGGCGAGGAGGGGTCGTGGCGCAACTACGGGGTGGTGGACAGCCTGATCGGCGGGCGGGTGGAGCCGGTGGACGTGCTGGGGCGGCCCGGCGGCTCGCAGGGCTTCCCCGGGTTCCGGCCGGAGAACGAGGTGGACGAGGTGCGCACCAACCTGGGCGCCTACGTGGACGCGGAGCTGGACCTGACCCCCGCGCTGACGGTGGCCGCCGCGGCGCGCTTCGAGGACTACAGCGACTTCGGCAGCACCCTCACCGGCAAGCTGGCGGCGCGCTTCGCGGTGAGCGAGGCGCTCACCCTGCGCGGCTCGGCGAGCACCGGCTTCCGCGCGCCGTCGCTGGCGCAGGTGTACTTCAACTCCACCTTCACCGACTTCGTGGCCGGCCAGGCGGTGGACAAGCTCATCGCCCGCAACGGCAGCCCCATCACCCGCACGCTCGGCATCCCGCCGCTGCGCGAGGAGAAGGCGGTGAACGCCACCCTCGGCTTCACCGTGCGCGCCGGCCCCTTCCTGGCCACGGTGGACGGCTACGTGGTGGACATCGAGGACCGCATCGTGCTCACCGGCGCCTTCGACACCGACGACCCCGACATCGGCGCCGAGCTGGCGGCGCTGGGGGTGGGGGCGGCGCAGTTCTTCACCAACGCGCTGGACACGCGCACCCGCGGGGTGGACGTGGTGCTCTCCTGGGCGCGCGGCTTCGGGCGGCACCGGGTGCGGGCCGCCTTCGCGGGGAACTTCAACGACATGGAGCTGAGCGACGTCCACACCAGCCCGCGGCTGGCGGGGAAGGAGGACATCTACTTCGGCGCGCGCGAGCGGGCCTTCCTGCTGGCCTCGGCGCCGCCGAGCAAGCTCTCGCTGTCGCTCGACCACTCGGTGGGGCGGGTGGACCTCTCCGCCCGCGCCAACCGCTTCGGGCGGGTGACGCTGGTGGACTGGCTGGACACGCCGGACGTCTACCACTCGCGCACCACCGCCGACGCGGCCTTCACCTACCGCCTGCGCGGCGCCATGCGGCTGACGCTGGGCGGCACCAACCTCTTCAACGAGTACCCCTCGCCGCAGGACACGGAGACGGAGACGGGCGGGGTGTGGGACGCGGTGCAGATGGGGTTCTCGGGGGCGTACTACTTCGCCCGGCTGGACTTCCGGCTGTAGGCGCCGGAGCCGTCGAACAACCCTCCCCCGGAACGGGGGAGGGTGGCGAGCCCAAGCGAGCCGGGAAGGGGCCTATTTCCCGGTGAACACCCGCGCGAACGCCTTCAGCTTGGTGCCGAGGCTCAGCCGCTCGTCCGACAGCAGCTCCATGAACTCCGACAGCCGTTTGGAGATGGTGATGGTGTAGAAGGTCAGCATCGTCACCGTCCCCAACACCACCACGAAGTAGAGCGCCCGCGCCCACAGGGGCTCGCCGGCCGCCGCGATCAGGTTCATCCCCAGGAACCCCGTGGCGATCGTCCCCACCAGCCCCGCCGTGGTCACCACCGTCAGCCGCACCACCGTGTTCGCCTGCCGCCGGATGCCGTCGCTGTCCAGGTACTGCGACACGTCCTGCACCTCCTGCCGGATCTCGTCGTAGAGCTCGCGCGTGCCCAGGTGGCGGCGGAGCATGGCGTACAGCGGCTTGGCCGGGGCCTGGATCGACACCTCGTGGAACCAGTAGCGGTGGGTGAAGCGCAGGAAGACCTCGAAGGTCAGGCGGATGTCGCGCTTGAAGCCGCGGATGCTGGCGGGGTCGCGGATGTCCAGCCGGCTCACCGCGTTCACCAGCCGGTGGCGGAACATCAGCAGCGCCGCCTTGTGGAAGTGGGCGATGAGTCCCAGCAGGAAGTACTGGTGCCGGAACTGGGCCAGCACGCCGCGCTCCGCGTCGGTGAAGAAGGGGCGCTCCGCGTCGCCCACCACCACCAGCGTGTTGCCGGTGCAGAGGAAGCGGGTGCTGGCCACGGACGGGTCGTCCACCCGCCAGTAGTGGTCGTAGCAGTACGCCTCCTCGAAGTCGGCGAGCGCGCGTTCGGAGAAGGGCATCCGGTCCGCCTCGCCGGCGCGCGTGGCGAAGGCCAGGCGCACGAAGTCCGCGCGGGTGAGTGTCTCGGGCGCGTCCATGGCCAGGTAGGCCATCAGCGGCAGGCGGAGGTACTCGAGCTGGTGGCAGCGCAGCGCGCCCGGCGGCCCGGCGGCGTGCGGCACCATCGGGGCGACGAGGTACGCCCAGTCCGCCGAGACCGCCGCCTCGCGGTTGCGGGAGACGAAGGAGAGGAACTTCTCCTTGTCCTCGTAGTCGGAGCGGGCCACCACCGCGCCGGTGGGCGAGAGCCACTCCACCTTGGCGAAGCAGTTCCCGCCGCGGCCGTCGTCTTCCCAGAACGCGGGGTAGGAGCGCCCGAAGCGGAAGAGCAGCTCCTCCACGGTGGAGAGGGGGAGGTCGTCGGCGTACGCCTCCACCGCCAGCAGCACCACCTCGATGTCGTAGAAGAAGTAGAGGTCCACGTGGGCCACGGCGAGCTCCACGGGGGGCGAGGCGGCGTCGAGCGTCAGGCGGACGCGGGCCACGTCGTTGCGGCGGAAGACGCGGATCGGGGATTCGCCGTAGCCGCCCTCGCCGCCCTCGCCGTAGAGGAAGCGCTGCACGGCGGGGAGGAAGGTGATGAACTCGCCGTAGTGGCGCATGCGGAAGTCGCCGGGGTCGCCGGCGAACTCGTCCGCCACCTCGAACCAGGGGTTGCCCGGGGCGCTGCGGCCCAGGCGCTCCCAGTGCCGCTGCACCTGCTGCCGGTCCTCGCCGGGGACGAGCTGGAGGGGCCAGAGCAGGATGTGGCGGAAGTGGCGCACCCGCGGGGAGGCGGGGACCCCGCCGTCGTCTCGCGCGTTCATGCGCGCAATGTACGTTTGGGCTGCAGGGAAGGAAGGGTTTCGGCGGGAAGGCGGCCCCCTCCCCCAAAAACCTGGGGGAGGGGAGAACTACGCTCGTGCACCCCGGCCGGGCGTAGGGGCGCGATTCATCGCGCCCGCTGCCGGCAACGCCTCACGACTTCGGAAACGTCGCCGCGACACTCCTTCGCGGCCGCCGTCACGGTGAGGCTGCCGCGTCCGCCTCCCGGGCATGCCTCGGCCAGATTCCTCAGTCCTGCCGTCAACGATGCAACGGCCGTATTCGTGTGACCGGACTTCGGAATGACAGCGCGCATGCTGAAGCACACATGACCAGCCTTGCAGTCCGCGCAGGCGGACTTCGCGTTCTTCCAGCCGCGGTTTCAACCGCTGGGCTGGGGCCGGCTGGGCTGGAGCGGCTGCGCTGGGCTACTCCGGCGGCGCGCGCGGCGGAGGGGGCGCGTCGAGGTTCCGCGCCTCCACGTAGAAGTTCTCGTCCACCCGGAAGGCGCCGGGGCGGGAGAGGCGCAGCGGCGCCGTCCGCCACGCCGTGGTGGGGCGGATGACTTCGTATCTCCCGTCCGCCAGCGTCACCTTCACCGGCATGTCGAACCCCGGCACCACGTTCGCCCAGCGGTAGCGCAGCGTCGAGCCCTCGATCCGGTACTCCAGCACCGGGATCCTGGTGGTGGTGAGGTACTGCTCGAACACCTTCGACAGGTCGATCCCCGCGCGGCGGCTGACGTAGCGCTGCACCTGCTCGCCCGTGACGGTGCGGTGCCGGAACTCCGCGTTCAGCCCGCGCAGGATGCTCCGCCACCGCCCGTCGTCGCCCACGACGTGGCGGATGGTGTGCAGCATGTTCCCCGCCTTGTAGTACATGTCGCCCGAGCCCTGCTCGTTCACCCCGTAGCGCGCCACGATCGGACGGTCGTTCCGCACGTTGCGGCGGTTGCCGATGATGTAGCGCGCCCCCGCCGCCTTCCCCTGCTGGCACTCGGTGTAGATCCCCTCCGAGTAGTTGGTGAAGCCCTCGTGCACCCACATGTCGGCCAGGTCGCGGGTGGTGATGCTGTTGCCGAACCACTCGTGGCCGCTCTCGTGGATGATGATGAAGTCCCACAGCAGGCCGTGCCCGGTCTGCGAGAGGTCGCGCCCCCGGTAGCCGTTCCGGTAGTTGTTGCCGTACGCCACCGCGCTCTGGTGCTCCATCCCCAGGTGCGGCGTCTCCACCAGCTTGAAGCCGTCCTCGTACCAGGGGAAGGGGCCGAACCAGTGTTCGAAGCAGCGCAGCATCGGCTTCACCTGCTGGAACTGGATGCGGGCGCGCTCCAGGTTGTACGCCAGCGGCCAGTAGTCCAGCGTCAGCCTCCCGCCCTCACCCTGGTAGACGTCGCTGAAGTGGGCGTAGCGCCCGGCGTTGACCGCCACGTCGTAGTTGTTGATGGGGCTGGCGACGAACCACTCGTAGGTGGTGGTGCCGTCGCCGTTGCGGACGGTGCGGCGCAGGCGGCCGTTGGAGACGTTCACCATCGGGTCGGGGACGGTGATGGCCACGCGCTGGCTGTCGGGCTCGTCGGCCTGGGTGTCCTTGTTGGGCCACCAGGCGCTGGCGCCCAGCCCCTGCACGGCGGTGGCGGTCCACAGGGCGCCGAGGGAGTCGCGGGTCCAGACGAAGCCGCCGTCCCAGGGCGCGTTGCGCGCCACGCGGGGGCGGCCGTGATAGTGCACGGTGAGGGTCTTGCGCCGTCCGGCGGGCTGCGGCGCCGCCAGTCGCACGAAGAAGGCGTCGCCGTCGCGGCGGAAGGCGAGGCGGCGGCCGTCCTGCACCATGCTGTCGACCTCCAGCGGCGCCTGCAGGTCCACCTGCAGCTCGCGCGCGGGGCGGAGCACGCGGTAGGTGATGCGGTTGAAGCCGCGGATGCTGCTGTCCGCCGGGCTCACCCGCACGTGCAGGTCGTAGAAGGTCACGTCCCACCACGCCCGCTGGGGGGTGATGGAGCCGCGCAGCGTGTCGGCGCGCGTGGGCGCCGTGGTGTCGGCCTGCGCGGCGGCGCCGGCGGGCATGAGCGCGGCCAGGAGGGCGGCCAGCAGGGCGAGTCTGCGCATGAGGCGGCTGGTTGCGGCGGTGCGGGGGAGCGGGACTCGCTCAACCTCTCGGTGCGGGGCGGAGCGCGCAAGCCGCGCGACCCCTCCCCCCCTTGGATCGGCGCGCTCGGCGCCGTAAGATGTTCCTCCGCCCACTCCCCGACCTCTTCGCTGCGAGGTGATGGCATGACGGTCCGCAACGCGCTCGCGTGGCTCCTCCTCCTGGCCGCCGCCGCGGGCACGACCTCCTCGCCGGCCCTCGCCCAGGACGGCTTCGGCGCCGGCATGGCCGTCTCCGGCGGCGACGTGCTGGTGGGCGAGCCGGAGGCCGCCACCCGCCCCGGCCAGGTCTACGTCTACCGGCGCACCGCCTCCGGCTGGGCCGAGGCGGCCCGCATCACCGCCCCCGAGGCCGCGGTCGGCGACGGCTTCGGCCGCTCGCTCCACGCCGAGGGCGACGCGCTCCTGGTGGGCGGCCGCGGCGCGGCCTTCCTCTACCGGCGCGAGGGCGGCGCGTGGCGCTTCCAGTCCCGCCTCGACCTCCCCGCCGACTCGGCCGCCGAGGGGGAGGACCGCGACGTGACCGCCGTGGCGCTGTCCGGCGACTGGGCCTTCCTCGGCCTGCCGCTCGTGGCCGAGGCGCGCGGCACCGTCCACGTCTTCCGGCGCAGCGGGGCGGGGTGGAGCCACGCCGGGGAGCTGGCGGTGGACGCGCTGAAGCCGCGCGCCGCCTTCGGCGTGTCGCTGGAGGCGGACGCCGACCAGGTGCTGGTGGGCGCGCCCGGCTTCGCCCCGGGCGGCGCCGTCTTCGCCTTCCGCCGCACCGCCGCGGGCGCGTGGGAGCGGGCGGCCACCCTGGCGCCCCCCGGCTCGGCTCCCGAGGCGTTCGGGTACGCCCTCGACCTGAAAGGCGGCACGCTGGCGGTCGGCGCGCCCGGGGCCGCGGAGGGCGCGGGCGCCGTCTACCTGATGCGCTCCGCTTCTCCCCAGCAGTGGACGCAGGCGCAGCGCCTGGCGGCGCCCGCACCGAAGCCGCGCGAGTTCTTCGGCTTCTCCGTGGCCTGGGACCCGGACGCGCTCTGGGTGGGCGCCCCCGGCGTCAACCAGTTCCGTGGCGAGGTGGTGGCGTTCCTGGGCGGCCCGCAGGGCGTGGCCACCGCCGGGCAGCGCTTCTCCAGCGACCGCCCGCAGGGCACCGACCGCCTGGGGACCACGCTCGCCGCCGGGTCGGACGTGGTGGTCGCCGGGCTGGGCGGCGCCGACAACGGGGCGGGGAGGATCGCCTTCTTCCAGGGCCCCGCCCCCCAGTGGCGGCTGGCCTCCGTCGTGGGCGGGCCGCCGGACGAGCTGGCCGCCATCACCGGGCGGCGGGTGGAGTGCGCGGGCGGCCGGGCCGCCACGTGGGAATGCCAGGGGGTGGACCTCCTCTCCTTCCTCCCCATCTCGCGGCTGGGCGGCGGGCGGGGCGTGCGCACCAACGACGTCTGGGGATGGACGGACGAGCAGACGGGGAAGGAGTACGCGGTGGTGGGGATGATGGACCGCACCTCGTTCGTGGACGTCACCGATCCCGTGAACCCCGTCTACGTCGGTACGCTGCCCAAGACGGCGACCTCGCCGGCCACGGCCTGGCGCGCCGTCAAGGTGCTCCGCGACCACGTCTACGTGGTCTCCGACGGCGCGGGGGAGCACGGGCTGCAGGTGCTCGACCTCACCCGCCTCCGCCAGTTCCGCGGCGAGCCGCTGGTGCTGGCGCCGGACACCGTCTACCGCGCCATCCACAGCGCGCACAGCATCGTGGCGAACCCCGAGACCGGCTTCCTCTACAGCACGGGAGGGAGCTCCGGGGGCGAGACCTGCGGGGGCGGGCTGCACATGCTCGACGCGCGCCAGCCGAAGAACCCCGTCTTCGTGGGATGCTTCGCGGACCCGCAGACCGGCCGCGCCAGCACCGGCTACACCCACGACGCGCAGTGCGTGGTCTACCGCGGACCGGACGCGCGCTACACGGGGCGGGAGATCTGCTTCGGCTACAACGAGACCGCGCTCTCCATCGCCGACGTCACCGACAAGGCGGCGCCGAAGGCCCTCTCGCGCGCCACCTATCCCGACGTCGGCTACACCCACCAGGGGTGGCTGAGCGAGGACCAGCGCTGGATGTACATGGACGACGAGCTGGACGAGCTGGCGGGCTCCATCGAGCGCACCCGCACCCTGGTCTGGGACGTCTCGGACCTGGAGGACCCGCAGCTGGTCGCGCAGTTCCTGGGCACCACCGCGGCCACCGACCACAACCAGTACGTGGTGGGGAACCGGATCTTCCAGTCCAACTACGAGGCGGGGCTGCGCGTGCTCGACCGCAGCAACCCCACCGCGCTGCGCGAGGTCGGCTTCTTCGACACGGTGGCGGGCCGTCCCAACACCCCCGGCTTCGGCGGCTCGTGGAGCAACTACCCGTTCTTCCGCAGCGGGAACGTGGTGGTCACCAGCGGCGCGGAGGGGCTCTTCGTGGTGCGCGTCCGCGATTGACCGGCCGGGAGATGGGCGGAATGGCGAGACGACTGCGGGCCCTGGCGGCCGGCGCGCTCCTGGCCGGGTGCGCCGGCGCCGGCGGGACGGGCCCGGCGGGGCCGGCCCCCGCCGCGCCCTACGCCTACGTCACCAACCAGGACGGCGCCAGCGTCTCCGTCATCGACCTGGACCGCCGCGCCCTGGTGGCCACGGTGGACCTGCGCGCCCTCGGCTTCTCGGCCGGCGCGCGGCCGCACCACGTGGTGGTGGAGCCCGGCGGGCGCCACTGGTACCTCTCGCTGATCGGCGAGAGCCGGGTCCTCAAGCTCGACCGCGCCAACCGGCTGCTGGCGCAGGTCCCCTTCGAGACGCCCGGCCTGCTGGCCCTCCACCCCGACGGCGAGCGGCTGCTGGCGGCCCGCTCCATGACCGCCGTCAGTCCCCCGCGCAGCGTGGGCGTGCTCCGCCGCGCGGACCTGGCGGTGGAGACCTTCGAGGTCGTCTTCCCCCGCCCGCACGCCCTGGCCGTGCACCCGCGCGGCACGACGGCGTACACCGCGTCGCTGGCCGTGAACCAGACGGCGGTGCTCGACCTGGAGGCCGAGACGGCGCGGGTGTTCGAGGTGTCGATCGGGGGCGATTCGGTCCCCGCCGACCCCTCGCACGCCGACCATCCCATGACGCTGGGCCACTACGCCATCTCGCCGGACGGGCGCTGGCTGGTGCTCACCGCCGAGCGCGCGGGGCGGGCGCTGGTCTTCGACCTGATCGACCCCATGCGTCCCCGGCAGGTGGCCTCCGTGCGGGTGGGCGCGCGCCCCTGGCAGCCCGCCTTCACCCCCGACGGGCGGCAGGTGTACGTCCCGGTGAAGGGCGACGACGCCGTGGTGGTGCTCGACGTGCCCGGCTGGACGGTGGCCGGCACCATCCGCGGCGACGGGATCTCCGAGCCGGACAATGCCGCCGTGAGCCCGGACGGGCGCACGGTGGTGGTCTCGAACAACAACACGCGCGGCCTCGGCGGGCGGCAGACGGGGACGGTCGTGCTGATCGACGCGGCCACGGGCGCGGTGGCGCGCGTCATCGAGGTGGGACGGAACCCGACCGGGGTGGGGACCCCCGCGCCGCGGTGAGGTGGCGGGCGCTCCTCCTTCTCCTCGGCGCCGGGGCCTGCTCCGCGGCGCCGCCCCCGGCCGCGCCCGTACCGGCCGGGGAGGGCGATTGGGTGCGGGTGATCGCCCCCTTCCCCGTGGCGGACGCGGCGGGCCGGGCCTATGCGCACCCCTTCCTGGGCGGCTTCGACGTGCCGCGCCCCCAGCTCCGCGACATCGACGCCGACGGCGACCTGGACCTCTTCGTCCAGGAGCGCGCCGGCGAGCTGATGTTCCTAGAGAACACGGGTACGCGCGCCGCCCCCCGCTTCGCCTGGCGCACGGACCGCTTCGCCGGGCTCGACGTGGGCGAGTGGAGCCGCTTCGCGGACCTGGACGGCGACGGCGACCTAGACCTGCTGGCCGAGCGGCCCTTCAGCTTCATCCGCTACTACCGCAACCAGGGCACTCCCGCCGCCCCCCGCTACCTCCCGGCCGCGGACACGGTCTACGACGCGGGGGGCGCACCCGTCTTCGCCGACCGGCAGAACGTCCCCGGCGTGGCGGACGTGGACTGCAACGGCCTCGTGGACCTGATGCTGGGCCGCGTGGACGGCACCGTCACCCGCTACGAGCTGGCCGAGGCGGGTGCGGACCCGCCGCGCTTCCGCTTCGTGGAGGACCGCTGGCAGGGGATCGAGATCGTGGGGGAGGTGGCGGGCGCGGGGCGCCCCAGCCTGCACGGGGCCAACGCCCCCGCCTTCGCCGACGTGGACGGCGACGGCGACGTGGACGTGCTCTGGGGCGACTTCTTCGAGCCCGGCATCCTCCTCATCGAGAACGCCGGCACCTGCGCCGCGCCCGTGCTCCGCACCGAGCCCCGGCCCCTGCGGGCGCGCGAGGCGGACGGGCGCGAGGGGCCCCTCCTCTCCAGCGGCTACAACGTCCCCGTCCCCGCGGACCTGGACGGCGACGGCGACCTCGACCTGCTGGTGGGGGTGCTCGGCGGGGCCTTCAACCCCAACCGCACGGCGGCCGACAACCTCTGGCTGCTGGAGCGCGGGGCGGACGGCGCGCTGGTGCTGCGCACCCGCCGCTGGCTGGACGCGGTGGACGTGGGGAGCGAGAGCGTCCCCGCCCTGGGCGACCTGGACGGCGACGGCGACCCGGACCTGCTGGTGGGGAACCGCGTCGACCCCGCCTCGCTGCGCGAAGCCCGCCTCTACCGCTTCGAGAACGTGGGCGCGCCGGGGCGCCCGGCCTTCCGCCTGGCGGACACCCTCTCGCTCGCCCTCCCCGAGGGCACCTTCCACCTGGCCCCCGCGCTGGGCGACCTGGACGGCGACGGCCGGGCGGACCTGGTGGCGGGCACCTGGAACGAGGGGGTTTGGCTCTTCCGCGGCGTCGCCGGGGGGTTCGCGGCGGCGGGCGAAGTGGTGGCGCGGCTGCCGCGGGGGAGCAACGCCACCCCAGCCCTGGGCGACCTCGACGGCGACGGCGACCTGGACCTGCTGGTGGGCGAGGCCTCGGGGACGCTCAACCTCTTCCGCAACGAGGGGACGCGCGCGGCGCCGCGCTTCGTGCTGGCGAGCGAGGCGTTCGGGGAGATCGACGCGGGGCGGCGCAGCCACCCGGCACTGGCGGACCTGGACGGCGACGGCGACCCGGACCTGGTGGTGGGGCGCGAGGCGGCGGGGGCGCTGGTGTTCCGCAACCAGGGGCGGGGGGTCTTCGCGCCGGTGGCGGAGGGCGGCCTCCCGCTCCTCCCCTACGCCGCGCCCGCGCTCGCCGACCTCGACGGCGACGGCGACCCGGAGGTCATCGCCGGCACGGCCAGCGGCGGCCTGGTCTACCTGCGGCGCAGCTCCTCCAGCTCCTTGCGCAGCGGCGCCCAGTAGAGACGGTCGGCCGCGCGCTCCCGCGCCATCTCCTCGTCGAGCTCCTCCTGCACTTCCTCCTCGTATCCCTGGAGGACGCAGGCGACCGCCTCGCGGCGCTCGGCGGCCGCGCGCGCCTCGTCGGGGAAGCGGGCCACGGCCTCCACCAGCAGCGCCGGGGAGCGCAGCTCGTCCAGCCAGAAGCGCACCCGCTGCGGGGTGGGCGCGTCGTAGAATGCCGCGTAGTTCGCTTCCACCAGGCGGCGGATCATCGGCCAGTCCTGGTCGCGCTGCGTCTTCTTCGCGGCGACCAGGTCCGGCAGGGAGAGCAGCGGGATCTCCATCCCCTCGTCGATCGTGAGGAGGGTGCGCCGCTCCCACGCCTCCTCGAACGGACCCACGCCCCGCATTCTCGCCATCACGTCCAGGTGCAGCCCGTCCCCGCACCGGAAGTGCACCGCGTGCCCCCGCTCCAGGAATTCCTCCTCGAACGGCGGAACGGCGATAACCTCCGCCGCCAGCTCCGCCAGCGCGTCCTTCAGCCGCGACAGGTTCTCGGCAGAGGCCAGGAGGTGGATGTCCACGTCACGGCTAAACTCCGCTGCGCCGTACAACACGCACGCCTGGCCGCCCATCAGCAGGAAGCGGACGCGGTGCGCCTGGAGCGTCGAAAGGGCTCTGGGAATCGGGCTCGGGATCAAGGGAGCCTCC
>DASUNK010000311.1:0-2193 GCA_036277195.1 Longimicrobiaceae bacterium
GCGTGCCTCCTCTGCCTGGAGGCGGACCCCGCGCACTGCCACCGCACCCTGGTGGCCGAGGCGCTCCGCGAGCGGGTGCCGGTGGAGGTACGTCACCTCTCCCCCTGAGGCTACTACGCGGTGAAGTAGCAGAACCGGGTCCACACTCCTCTCCTCTCCGGCCACGTTCCGTGCGGCCACGTCCCTCCCGCCTCGAAAGTTAGGTCACAAACATCTGGCAATTGCCCCCTGGTGCGCGTAGGGGAAGCCAAATGTTTTCTTGACGCGTACGTGCGCTGGCCCGATCATAGCTGTCCCGGTGCGGGTCCCGGCGCGTACAAGGGCGCCGTTTCCGCAGCGGGTTGCCTCCCGCCTCACACGCCCCCGCCAACCGCGGCTTCCGCCCCGGACGCGCCGCGCCGGGTGCGGGTCAGACGGCCTCCCGCCTCCGGATTTTCACGCCTTCACGGCGAAATTTGTCACATCTTTAGGCCGATTCCAGGCGAAAGATGCGCGCGCGACCCACGCCGCTGGTCAGCTGCATCATGCCCACCCGCAACCGCCGCCGCTTCGTGGGGCAGGCGGTGCGCTACTTCCTCCGCCAGGACTACCCGGCGCGGGAGCTGGTGGTGGTGGACGACGGCGACGACTCGGTGGCCGACCTGCTGCCGCCCGACGACCCGCGCATCCGCTACCACCGCGCGCGCCGGCGGCTGCCGCTGGGCGCCAAGCGCAACCTGGCGTGCGAGCTGGCCCGCGGCGCGCTGGTCGCGCACTGGGACGACGACGACTGGATGGCGCCCGACCGGCTCTCGCGCCAGGTGGAGGCGCTGCTGGCCGCCGGCGCCGACGCCTGCGGGCACCGCCACCTGCTGCACTACCACCTGGCCGCGGGCGAGGCCTGGCTCTACCGCTACCCCGACGCGGGACGCCCCTGGCTGGTGGGCGGCACCCTCCTCTACCGGCGCGAGGCGTGGGAGGCGCACCGCTTCCCCCCGCTGGAGGTGGGCGAGGACACGGGGTTCGTCCGCCGGCTCCCGCCCGAGCGGCTGTGCGCGCTGGAGGGGCCGCCCTGCTACGTGGCGGTGATCCACGGCGCCAACAGCAGCGCCAAGAACCTGCGCGACCGCCACTGGGAGCGGCGCCCGCTGGCCGAGGTGGGCCGGCTGCTGGGCGAGGACCGCGCCTTCTACACGGCGCTCCGCGGCGGCGGCGCCCCCCGCCCGGTCCGCGCCGCCGCCACCCCCGCGCCCGTTCCCGAGGCGCCCGCCGCGCCCGCCGGAGAGCCGCCGCTGGTCTCCTGCATCATGCCCACCGCGGACCGCCGGCCCTTCGTGGCGCGGGCCATCGAGTACTTCCTTCGCCAGGACTACCCGAACACCGAGCTGGTGATCGTGGACGACGGGGCCGACGCGGTGGCCGACCTGGCGGCGCGCGATCCCCGCATCACCTACCTGCGCGCCCCGCGGGGGACGAGCATCGGCGCCAAGCGCAACGCGGGGTGCCAGGCCGCGCGCGGCGAGATCGTGGCGTGCTGGGACGACGACGACTGGCACGCCCCCGACCGGCTGAGCTACCAGGCGGCCCCGCTCCTGGCCGGGCGCGCCGACGCCACCGCGCTGGAGGGCACCGTGCTGGTGGAGCACCCCGCGGGGCGCTTCTGGGCGTGCTCGGCGCGGGTGCGCGACACCATGTTCTTCTACGGCGTGGTGGGGGGGACGGTGGTCTTCCACCGGCGCAGCCTGGAGCGGGCGCGCTTTCCCGACGCCTCGCTCGCCGAGGACGCCGGCTTCCTCCGCGCCCTGCTGCGGCGCGGCGCCCGGCTGGAGAAGCTCCCCAACGCGGGGCGCTTCCTCTACGTGCGCCACGGGCGCAACTCCTGGCGCTTCCCCGAGGGGCGCTTCGTGGACGCGGCGGGGTGGCGCGAGGTGGAGCCCCCCGCCTGGCTCCCGGCGGAGGACCGCGCCTTCTACGGCCGGCCCGCCCCCGCGGCGGTGGAGGCCGCGTGACCCCCGAGGTCTCCTGCGTGCTCGCCACCGGCGGGCGCCGCCGCTTCCTCCCGCAGGCGCTGCGCTGCTTCCGGGCGCAGACCTTCGCGGCGCGCGAGCTGGTGGTGGTGGACGACGGCCTCGACCCGGCGGAGGACCTCATCCCCCCGGACCCGCGCATCCGCTACCTGCGCCTGCCGGCGGGGCAGCCGCTGGGGACCAAGCT
>DASUNK010000312.1:0-10188 GCA_036277195.1 Longimicrobiaceae bacterium
GCGCCTCCTCGACCGCCTGCTCCACCCGCGCTTCCTCGCCGACGGGGTGATGCGCTCGCTGGAGATCGAGACGCTCTGCGCCCCGCTGCTGCGCCACGCCGAGCCTCCCGCCGGCTGGGCCGCCTTCCGCGCCGAGCGCGCCGAGCTGGAGCGGCTGGACGTACCGGTGCTCGCCGGGCGCGCGGACGCCGCGGGCCCGCTCCGTTCCCGCTCCGGTTTCGACGCGGCGGTGCATCGTCTTAGGGAGATGAACGGCGCCGGGCTCGAGCTGCAGCGCCGATTGATCTGCAGCGCCTTCGTGGAGCGCACCCCGCCGGGCGCTGCGCCCGAGCCCTTCACCCCCGCGGCGGCGCTGGCGGAGGCGCACGCCATCGCGGAGCGGCTGGCGAGCCTGGCCATCGAGCGCGGTGACGGCGTGGCCTGGTTGAGCGTGGCGCGCGCCGCCGATCCGCGCGACAGCGGCTTCGGCTACACCGACCTCTCGCTGGAGCGGGGCGCCGCCGGCATCGCGCTCTTCCTGGCCGCCTGCGCCCGCGAGACGGGGCGTGCCGGCCACCGCGAGCTGGCGCTGCGGGCGATCCGGCCATTGCTGGCGCGACCCGAGGCCGCGGGGCTGGGTGGCGGGCTGATCTACGCGCTGACACGCCTGGGGCCGTTGCTGGACGACGAGGAACCGCTTCGCGCCGCGCGCGTGCTGGCGGCGCGGGTCACCCCCGCCCGGGTGCGCGCGGACCGCGCCTTCGGGGTGCTGGATGGATGCGCGGGCGCGCTCCTCGGGCTGCTGGCGCTCCACCGGGCCACCGGCGAAGCCGAACCGCTGCGGCATGCCCGCATCTGCGGCCGGCATCTGCTGGAGCACCGCCCCTGGCGTAAGGCGCTGCCGCCGGGCTTCGCGCGCGGCGCGCCCGGAATCGCCCACGCCCTCGTGCAGCTTCACCGCGCCACGGGCGATCCGGAGCCGCTGCGCGCCGCCGCCGATGCCTTTGCCTGCGGCGACGTGGCCGCGGACGCGGGATGGCACGCCGGGGCGTCGGGAGTCGCGCTGGCCCTCGCGGCGTCGGGGGAGATGATGGACGGCGACGCGCTGCGGGACGCGCTGGAGACCATCGACCGAGATCCCCTCCGCACCCCCGACCACCTCTACGCCGGGGGATTCGGGGCGATGGTAGCGCTGCTGGTGGCGGGCGATCGGCATGCCGCGTACGAGCGTGCCGGCGCGGCGGTGCGGCGGGCGCGGCGACGCGGCCACTTCGCCGTGGGGATCGACGACGTCTACGCGCCCGGGCTGCTGGAGGGGCTCGCCGGGGTGGGCTGCGCGCTGCTGCGCCTGCACCGCCCGAGCTTCCCCTGCGTCCTGCTGTGGGAGTGAAATGGCCGTGGGGGCGACGCATGCGTCGCACCCTACGGGCGTCTTACGGAGACGGGAAATGACACGGGTATCCGCGTGAGCGCCGGCGAATGAAGTACACGGTTGCCCACACCATGGACGAGGTCGAGCGCCTGGTGCCGCCGAGCCTGGTGGGCCCGGCCGCGTGGGCGCGCGCACGCACGGCGGCGGAGCGCCTCCCCGCCGCGCTGGCGGGGGCGTTCTACCTGGAGTGCCGCCTGGCGGCCACCGAGGCGCCGGTGGACTGGATCGTCCGCGTGGACGAGCCGGGGCGCGAGGTGCTGGCCGGCCGCAACCCGCGCGTCGCCCTCCCGCCCGCGCTGCGCGCCGACGGGCCGTGGGCGCGGCTGGCGCGTTTCGCCGCCGCGTGGGCCGATGATCCCGACCTCCGCCGCACCGTCCAGCTCCTCTGGCTGGAGCTCGACCTCGACGCCGAGGGGGATCTCCCCCACCCCTCCGTCTTCGCCGCGCTCGACCCGCGCGGGGTGGCCGGCTTCGCCACCGCGGACTGGACGGCGCTCCTCGACCGGCTGCTGGAGTACCTGGGGCCGGACCCGGCGTCCCCCGCCACCCGCCGCGCCCTCCACGCCGCGCTGGCCGAGCGCCCGCCCGAGGGGCGTCCGCCACCCTTCCCCGGCGCGGGCGAGTGGCCCGTCGTCCCCTACGTGGGGTTCATGCTCGCCCGCCCGGTGCCGGCCGTACGGCTCTACCTGGCGCGGACGCCCGCGGCGGAGCTCCCGGCGCGGCTGCGCGCCATGGGGTGGCCGGGCGCCCCCGGCGAGCTGGACGCCCTCCTCCGCCGCCTGGACGGCCCCACCCCCGGCGTGGCCCCGGCCATCGGGATGAGCCACCTGGACGTACACGACGGGAGCGTGCTCCCGCGGGTGGGGATGGAGTTCACCTTCGAGCGCGCCCGGCAGGTGCGCGGCACCCTGGCCGAGGCCGCCTTCCTCGACCGGCTGGTCGCGCTGGGGCTGTGCACCGGCGCCAAGCGGCGCGGGCTCCTCTCCTGGCCCGGGCACTCGCTGCAGACGCTGCGGCACGAGCTCTGGCGGAGCGTGCTGTCGCGCCGGGTCAACTGCGTCAAGCTGGTCCACGAGCCCGGCCGCGCCCCGCACGCCAAGGGGTACCTGCTGACCTACTGGGCCGCCGCCGCGGCGGCCCGCGCGGCCGCGGCGCACGCGCGTGCGAGCCCCGGCTCTATGGAGTAGGACCGGGCCTCTCGCGCGGGCCCGTACGAGAGGCCCGGAGAGCTGAAAAACCCAGCATCCACGCGGGTTTTTGGCAGCAGGGGGTAGGGCATGGCGATTGCCTTTGGTGGGGTCAGTGGTCCTCCCGATGGTCCTTTGAAGGTCCATGCTTCCCCACACCCGAGGAGACCCTCATGTCCAAGCCGAGCCAGGACGACCTGCTGCAGGACGTGATCGCACGCGCCACCACCGACCTGGTGTTCCGCAAGCGCTTGCTGAACAACCCGGAGACAGCCATCTACGACGCCTTCGGCGTCAAGCTCCCCGGCGGGCAGAAGATCAAGTTCATCGAGAAGCCCGCCGGCGTCGACATCCTCATCGTCCTCCCCGACGTCAACGTCCCCGGCCAGGAGCTGGACGACGAGGACCTGGACGCGGTGGCGGGCGGCACCGGAACCCAGGGCGGCTGGTAAGCCGCCGCGCTGGAAACTGAAGGAGAATCCATGCTGAGACTGCTCCGCAGGCGCGCACCGGAGCCGGCCCCCCGGGCCGCTCCGGCCCCCGCCGCCATCGAGTCAGACCTGGAGCTCACCGACGACGCGCTGGAGCACGTCGTGGGCGGGCTGGAGCGCATCTACATCTACGCCCCCGACGGGGACGGGTCCGAGGGCGCTCCCTGACGGCGGCGGGTATGCGCAGGCGCGGAGGTCCCCGGCTGGATCGGACACCGCGGACGCTGGCAGTTGCGGCGTTCGCGGTGCTCGCGTCTGTGGCGCCGCTGGCCGCGCAGGCGGCGGACACGGCGCGCTACGCCGTGCTCATCAGCGGGCGCGAGTCCGGCACGCAGGAAGTGTGGACGGACTCGGCGGGCGCCCGGGTGGCGCGCTTCGCCTACCAGGACCGCCAGCGCGGCCCCGCGCTCGTGCAGCGGCTGGAGCTGGGGCCTGGCGGCGTCCCCGCGCGCCTGAGCACCACCGGGAACGACTATCTCAAGAACCCGGTGGAGGAGACGTTCGCGCTGGACAGCGGCCGCGCGGCGTGGCACACCTCGGGCGGCGCGGACGAGCGACCCGTCTCCGGGCCCGCCTTCTACGTCAGCGCCGACGAGGTCCCCGAGGCGGCCGCCGTGCTGGTGCGGGCACTGCTGGCCGCGCCGGAACACCGTCTCCCCCTCCTCCCCGGCGGCGAGGCGGAGTTGGTGGAGGGTCCTGAGCACGAGGTGCGGGCGGCGGACGGCGAGACCCGCCGCGTCCGCCTGTACCTGGTGACGGGGCTGCGCCTCACCCCGTACCCGGTGTGGCTCGACGCGTCGGGCGAGCTCTTCGCGCAGGGTGGCGACGGGCGCTTCATGGTGGTGAGACGGGGATGGGAGGCCGCCGCGCCGCGGCTGGTGGCCGCGCAGGAGGCGGTGCTCACCGCCGGCGCCGCTTCGCTGGCGCAGGCGCTGGGGCGCCGGCCGGCGGGGCCGCTGGTGCTCCGCCACGCCACCGTCTTCGACGCGGAGAACAGGCGGATGGTCCCCGGCCAGGCGGTGGTGGTGGAGGGCGGACGCATCGCCTGGGTGGGGCCGGACTCGGCGGTGCGCGAGCCCGCCGGCGCCGAGCGGATGGAGCTGGGCGGCCGGGTGCTCCTCCCCGGGCTGTGGGACATGCACGTGCACCTGGGGGGCGAGCAGGGGCTCTTCCACCTGGCCGCCGGCGTCACCACCGTGCGCGACCTGGGGAGCGGCCGCGCGCAGATCCGCTCGGTGCGGCGCCGCATCGAGGCCGACTCGCTGGTGGGTCCCCGCATCCTCGCCGCGGGGATGCTCGACGGCCCCGGCCCCTTCGCCGGGCCCACCGAGGTGCTGGTGGACACCCGCGAGGAGGCCGAGGCCGCGGTGGACACCTTCGCCGCGCTGGGGTTCGCGCAGATCAAGGTCTACAGCTCGGTCGACACCGCGCTGGTGGCCGCCATCGCGGAGCGGGCGCATGCGCGCGGGCTGCGGGTGGGCGGGCACGTCCCCGCGTTCATGAGCGCCGAGCGGGCGGTGCGGCTGGGTTTCGACGAGCTGCACCACATCAACTTCCTCTTCCTGAACTTCTGGGCCGATTCCGTCGGCGACACGCGCACGCTGGTGCGGGTGACGGTGCCCGGCGAGCGCGCGGCGGGGCTGGACCTGGCCTCGGAGCCGGTACGGCGCTTCGTGGCGCTGCTGCGGGAGCGCGGGGTGGTGGTGGACCCCACGCTCAACGTCTTCGAGCGGCTCTACCGCGGGCGGAAGGGAGTGCCGTACCCGGGCTACGCCGAGGTGGCCGGCCGGCTGCCGCCGCTGGCCCGGGCGGACTTCCTGCTGGGTGGGCTCCCGGCGGAAGGGGAGAAGGCGGCGCTCTACGGCCGCTCGTTCCAGCGCATGCTGGAATTCACGCGGATGCTGCACGAGGCGGGGGTGCCGCTGGTGGCGGGCACGGACGGGCTGGCGGGGTTCTCGCTGGCGCGCGAGCTGGAGCTGTGGGTGGAGGCCGGCATCCCCCCGGCCGAGGTGCTGCGGACGGCCACGCTGGGCGCCGCGCGCGTCGCCGGAATGGAGCGCGACTTCGGCACGGTGGCCGCGGGGAAGGTGGCGGACCTGGTGGTGCTCGACGGCGACCCCCTGGCGCGCATCGGCGACGTGCGCAACGTGGTGCGGGTGATCAAGGGCGGTCGCGTCTACGAGGCCGACGCCCTCGCCGGCGCTATGGGCCTGGCGCCGCCCGCGCCATGATCCCGGGTCGTCCCGGAACCTGAATCAACCTCTCGTGTTGTACAGGATGCACTACACTGCCTGTCGAAGAGTGTGGTGCATCCTTGCATTTCAGCACTCCAGCACGCAACATGAGTGTGTTAGTAGCCCCGGCGACCAGGAGAAACGATGGCGCGCAGCAAGAGCATGGCCCCCGACGAGGTGAAGGGCGGCAGCTCGGGAGCGAAGAAGAAGTCCTTCAAGCACGTAGTGCTCAATCTCGCCAGACGGAGAGTCCGCCTCGACGCGGAAGCGGCAGGCGAAATCGTGGTTACCGACTTCCAGCCGGACCGCGGCGTGGTGGTGATCGAGTCCGAGCAGGGCCGCGCGCGCTACACGCGTGAGAAGACGCCGGACCAGGTGATTGCGATGGCCGACTACTTCCGCGCGCGCCGGGGCTTCTCCAGCGACCAGGAGATGGCCGCGGTCCTGGAGGTGCACCGGACGCGGCTCGTCGCCTGGAAGCAGGGCGTCGACATCCCCAACGCGCAGAACGCCCAGCTCCTCTCCCACGTCGCGGTGGTGGTCGGAGAGCTCGAACACTTCCTCGACCCCGACGTGATCTCCGACTGGCTCCTGACCGAGCAGTACACGCTCGGCGGATGCACGCCCGTGGATGCGCTGCGCGAGGGACGGCTAGCCGAGGTCCTGCAGGCCGCTAACGCGACGGAGCACGGGGCCTTCGTGTGATGCCGGGCCCCGGACCGGGGTACCACGGTCCCTTCTGGCGGGTGTTTCCCTGGAACGCCGCCGCCCCTGCCGGAGATCCATACACCCCGCAGTACGTGCTGCCCGCCGGCTCCCAGACCGGCGGGCGCTTCGATCTGGCGGATACCCCCACGCTGTACCTCGCGCTCGAGGATCCCGCGCACGCGCTCGCCGAGGTGCTCCAGTCCCTGCGCGGCAAGCGGCAGATCCGCGCGGGACACCTCCACCGCAGGGTACGCGGAGAGCCGGGTCATTACCATCCCCTGGCAGTGGTGGAGACCTGGCTTCCGGAAGACGTGTACCCTGCCCTTCCCGATCTCGGCGTACCGGAAAACCTGGTGGAGTTCGGCATCCGTCCGGACGACCTGAGCTCGCGCGATCGTGCCGTCACGCAGCGCATCTCCCGGAAGCTCCACGACGACCACGGTCTTCCCGGATTCCGCTGGTGGTCGGCGTTCGGGGGGCAGTGGCACGTCGCCGTGCTGTACATGGACCGGGTCGACCGCTTCCGCCTGCACTACGGCACTCCGGACCCGCTCCACCTGGCGCACCCCGTAGTCCGCGCCGCTGCCAGGGAGCTCCACATCCGGGTCGCGCGGGCGTAGCCGGCCTCACTCCTCCACCACCAGCGGCTGGAGCTGCGCCAGCACCGCCGCCGTCTCGTCAGCCAGGATCAGGAGCAGGTCCCCCGGTTCCATCAGCGCCAGCGCGCGCTCCACCGCCTCAGGCTCGTGCGGGACCGTCTCCCAGCGCTCCGCAGCGAGCCCTCCCGCCTCCAGTCCCTCGCCGATCAGCCGCGCCACCTCTCCCGGCGCGCGGCCGCGGCGATAGCGCTCGTGCTCCTTCACCACCACGTAGTCCAGCCCCGCCGCGATCTCCCCCAGCTCCCGCAGGTCCGCGTCGCGCCGGTCGCCGGGCATGGTGACCACGCCGATGCGCCGGCGCGCCTCCATCCGCCCCACGAAGTCCACCACCGCGCGCAGCGCCGCCGGGTTGTGCGCATAATCCACCACCACCGGCCCGCGCGCCGTGCGCAGCACGTTCATCCGCCCCGGCGTCACCGCGCCGGAGGGGACGAAGGAGCAGAGCCCCGCGCGGATCTCCTCCGGTGCCATCCCCAGCGCGTGCGCGGCCGACGCGGCCGCCAGCACGTTCTCCAGCTGGAAGCGCGCGGCGCCGCCCACGGTGAGCGGCACCTCCGCCACCGCGGCCAGGGGCACGCGTGCCGCTCCGCGACGGAGCACGAACGCCTCGCGCCCGTCATCACCCGGCTCCACCACGGCCGCCGCCCCGTCCGCGGCCAGGTGCTCCGCCACCGTGGGGCTTCCCTCCACCGAGAAGAGCACCACCTCGCCCGGCGTCCACGCGCGCATGGGCAGCACCAGCGGCTGGTCCGCGTTCAGCACGGCGTGGCCGCCGGGGCGCACCGCGCCCGCCAGCACCGCCTTCACCTCGGCCAGCTGCTCGACGGTGTGGACGCCGGACTGCCCCAGGTGGTCCGCGCTCACGTTGAGCACCACCGCCACGTCGCACGCCTCGAAGCCGAGCCCCCGGCGCAGGATGCCACCGCGCGCCGTCTCCAGCACCGCCGCGTCCACCGCCGGGTGCGAGAGCACCAGGTTGGCGGCGAAGGGACCCGTCAGGTCCCCCGCCTTCAGCAGCGCGCCGTCGAGGTAGACGCCGTCGGTGGTGGCATATCCCACCCGCCGCCCCGACCGCCGCAGGAGATGGGCGATCAGCCGCGTGGTGGTGGTCTTCCCGTTGGTCCCGGTGACGGCGACCACGGGGATCGTGGACTCGCTCCCCGGCGGGTAGAGCATGTCCAGGATGGCGCCGGGGACGTCGCGCGGCGCCCCCTCGTCCGGGTCCGTGTGCATCCGCAGGCCGGGGGAGGCGTTGACCTCGACGATGGCCGCGCCGTTCCGGTCGAAGGGGGCGGAGATGTCGGGCGTGAGCACGTCGAGCCCCGCCACGTCGAGTCCCACGGCGGCCGCGGCCAGCTCGCAGAGGGCGGCGTTGCGCGGGTGGATCTCGTCGGTACGGTCCACCGAGGTGCCGCCGGTGGAGATGTTGGCGGTGGCGCGCAGGGTCACCGTCTCGCCGGCGGCGGGGACGGTGTCGAGGGTGTAGCCGCGGCGCGCCAGCCAGCGCTCCGTGAGGGCGTCGAGGGGGAGGGGGACCAGCGTCCGCCCGGGCGAGGAGGGGTCGCGCTTCGGGTCGCGGTTGACGGCCTCCGCCAGCGCGCGGATGGTGCTGTGCCCGTCCCCCACCACGTGGGCGGGGACGCGCTCCGCCACCGCCACCACCCGCCCGTCCACCACCACCACGCGGTGGTCGCGCCCCTCCACGAAGCGCTCCACCACCACCGTCGGGTGCTCGGCGGCGGCCAGCTCCCACGCCCCGCGCACCTCCTCCGGCGCGTCGAGCCGCCCCGAGATCCCACGCCCGTCGTTCGCGTCGAGCGGCTTCACCAGAACCGGAAAACCCAGGTCTGCCGCGGCCTCCTCGGCTTCCTCCGGCGTCGCGGCCACCGCGCCCCTGGGGACCGGGAGCCCCACGCGCTCCAGCAGCCGCTTGGTGCGGTCCTTGTCTGAGGTGATGTCGGCGGCGATGACGCTGGTGCGGTCGGTGGTGGCCGACTCCAGCCGCCGCAGGTTGCGCCCCAGCCCGAGCTGCACCACCGGGTCGCCGGGATGGCGGCGCACGGGGATCCCCCGCCGCCGCGCCGCCGCGATCAGCACCGCCGCCGTGGGGCGGGGACAGGCGGCGAGGTACACCGCGCGCAGCGCCTCCACCACCCGCTCGGCCTCCGCGTCCTCGCCGCGCAGGCAGCGCCGCACCAGCGCCGCCGCCTCGTAGAGGCTCTCGATCCCCAGCTCCTCCTCCGTGTACGCCATCACCAGCGCCGCCCTGTCTCCACCCTCCCCGGCAGCGGCGTGGCTGAACTCCACCGGCGGCCCCGCCAGCCCGTGGAGTGTGCGGGCGACCGCCTCCAGCAGCTGCGGCCACCCGGACAGGGCGTCATCGCCCAGCGCGGGGAGCGCCACGCGCAGCCGCTCCGCCAGGCCCTCCACGCAGGCGGGGGTGAGCGCCGCCAGGCGGCCCGTCTCCACCTCGCACGCCACCACGGGCGTCGGGCTCCAGAGGTTGGGGCCGCGGAGGGCGCGCACGTCGCGCAGGCGCAGGTCGTCGTCGGCGTCGGGGAGAAGCGGTGCGTCGGACATGCGTCCGGCGCTGTGCACGATCCCGGCCGCCCGCCCTTGCGGCAGCCGGCGCGGCGTTGCACAGTCCCCGCTCACCCGAACGCTGTGATCGTGGTCGCTGTCGCCCTCCCCTCCCTCCCGCTCACCGACCCCGTCCTGATCGTGGCGGTGGCGATGGCCGTGTTCCTGGTGGTGCCGCTCCTCTTCGAGCGCTTCGGCATCCCGGGGATCATCGGCCTCATCATTGCCGGCGCGGCACTCGGCCCCCACGGCTTCGAGGTGCTGGAGCGCGACCGCACCATCGTGCTCCTCGGCACGGTGGGGCTGCTCTACCTGATGCTGATGGTGGGGCTGGAGCTGGACCTGCACGACTTCGCCCGCCACCGCCGCCGGAGCCTGGCCTTCGGGCTGGCCTCGGCCGTGGTCCCCGGGGCCATCGGCACCGGCGCGGCGCTCGGGCTGGGCTACTCCACGGCCTCCGCCCTGCTGGTGGGCTCCGCCTTCGGCTCGCACACCCTGCTGGCGTACCCGATCGCCAGCCGGCTGGGGATCGTGCGCAACCGGGCGGTCACCGTCACGCTGGGCGGCACCATCCTCACCGAGATCCTCGTCCTCCTCCTGCTGGCGGTGGTGGTGGAGGCGCAGGGTCGCCCGCTCGACCTGGCGTTCTGGACCGGCCTCGCCCTCCCCTTTGCCCTCTACGTGGCCGCCGTGGGCCTGGTGCTCCCGCGGGTGGGGCGCTGGTTCTTCCGCAACGCCGGCGCCGGCGAGGCCGAGTTCACCTTCGTGCTGGCCGCCCTCTTCGCCGTCTCGTACCTCGCCCACTTCGGCCGGGTGGAGCCGCTGATCGGGGCGCTGCTCGCCGGGCTGGCGCTCAACCGCCTCATCCCCGAGCAGAGCCCGCTGATGAACCGCGTCCGCTTCGTCGGCAACACCGTC